>NZ_JADBUZ010000031.1:0-42925 GCF_020245305.1 Microcystis sp. M20BS1
AAAGTGCCAGCCGTTGCGGGGATCGGGGGGAAAATTCAGGTACTTTTTCCCTGAAAATTAGGTAATTGACTACCTCAAAATCGGTAAAACCCCACACCCCACACCCCACACCCCACACCCTGCCCCCAGGAAAAGCTTTTTGCCGCAAACGCTATTTAACGATTTCTGCCAAAAAGATTGACTAAATCTCGCAATCTATCGCTATATTCTCCGGTTAAAGCTTCCTGACGATAGCGCCATGACCAATTCCCTTCTGCGACACTGGGGGTATTCATCCGCGCATCCGATCCTAAACCTAACACATCCTGTAACGGTACGATCGCCTGATTAGCCACGGAACTATAGGCCAGTCGAATCAGATCCCAAGCCACTCCCTGACCACTGGGAGCGCCAAGATATTGATATAGTCGCGCTTTTTCGTAGTCATTGGCGTTATCCTGAAACCAGCCCACAGTAGTATTATTATCGTGAGTGCCGGTATAAATCACACAGTTGCGTTCGACGTTAAAAGGAAGATAGGGATTACCCGCATCACCCCCAAAAGCGAAGTGGAGAATCTTCATCCCCGGGAAGGCAAAGTGATCGCGAAAATCTAGGACTGCTTGGTCAATATCGCCCAAATCTTCGGCAATAATCGGCAATTTACCTAAACGAGCGCCAATAGTATTAAAGAGATCATAACCTGGGGCCTTGAGCCAATGACCATTAATAGCGTTTTCCTGGCCAAAAGCCACGGCCCAATAGGACTCTAATCCGCGAAAATGATCGATACGGATAATATCGACTAGGGAAAGAACCCCTTTTAAACGGCGTACCCACCAGTCAAAGCCCGTATTTTTGAGATAATCCCAGTTATAGAGAGGATTGCCCCATAATTGCCCCGTTTCTGAGAAATAATCCGGGGGAACCCCGGCCACTTCCAAGGGATTACCGGTTTGGGTATCTAGTCGGAAAACCTGCGGATTTGCCCAAACATCGGCGCTATTATGGGAGACATAAATGGGGATATCACCGATAATCTCGATACCGAGGGAGTTAGCATAGCGTTTTAGGGCTAACCACTGCTCAAAAAACTCAAATTGCAGGAATTTGTGCAGAAAAATCTCCTCTTGTAACTCCTGTTTCGGTGTTTCCAACGCACCCCAATGACGTTCGCGAATTTCTGTCGGCCATTCCATCCATGCTTTACCCTGGTAAGCGTGGGATAAAGCCATAAATAGGGCGTAATCCTCCAACCAATCGGCATTGCCAGCACAAAAGCCGGCAAACTGTTTGTAAAGAATTGTGTCAGAACCCTTGACAAAATTGCTCGCCGCCTTTCTAAGTAGGGGAATTTTCCAAGCGATCAATCGCTCAAAATCCACTTGATCGAGGGGAAAATCGGGAATATCCTCGAAATCTGCGTCACTAAGCAGGTTTTTCTCCCGAAGAAGATCGAGACTAATCAGGAGATGATTGCCGGCAATGGCGCTAAAACTCATGTAGGGAGAGTTACCGTACCCTGTGGGGCCTAAAGGGAGAATTTGCCAGAGTTTTTGACCACTTTGAGCCAAAAAATCGATAAATTGATAGGCTTCCCTACCTAGTTCTCCAATCCCGTAACGGCCGGGGTGACTGGTGGGATGAAGCAAAATACCGCTAGAACGGCTAAAAGCCATGAAAAAACCCCCTTATCAGTGATTAGGTTAGCAGTTATTAAGTGTTTAAAGCTGAATGCTCACTGCTATCTCCAAGCTAACCCGATCTCGATCGATAAGGGCAATACTTAACAACTTTATTAGACCTATAGGACACAATCAGGCATTACAGCCGTACATTAACAGATCGTCTTTCCAGTTAAAAAGATTCCTTCGGATCACGTTCCACGTTACCCCGGAGGAAAAACCGATCGCTTGTCAGTTATTGCGCCAATGATAGGGGCGCATCGTGGTCAGTGAGTTGATCGAACTGCGTGCGCCCAAAATGTAATATAGATATTTCGACCAAATTGAAATGCAGCCGCCGAAAATTCAAGAGCGATTCACTTACTGTCAGTAAGTCCCACTTCTTGTAACCTCCTCTTCAACCCAGACCGGTTACTGTACTGCTCGTAAATCCGGTTCAGGCGCTCTTGAAAAACGGGCAACCGGTTTTGATATTCGGCTAAATCTCTTAATTTGACCAACAATTTAACAGCCTCATCGTAGGATTTAGACTGGGCTTTCTGAATTAGGGACTCGACTTGCTGCCAAACTTGCGCTTCCCGTTTAGCTAAAGTTTGTAGTTCCTCAATTCGCTTGGCTTCCGCTTCTTGTTGTCGCCGTTTTTCTGCCTTTTTTCCTTCCTCAGCAGCAGCCTCAAGAAGTTCTTGGATCGTGCGTCGAGGCTGGTTAGAAGCAGCAGAAGTAGGGATTAATTGAGACAGCTTTTGTTTTAATTTAGCAGATAAATTATGTTCTCCTTTAGCCAATCTTAATAGGAAATCTTGGCGTTCAGAAGCCGATAATTGGCTAATAGCTTGTTGCCAAGTTTGCTCCGAGATAGTTGTTAGTTTACCACTGGATGCACAAGCAACATTTAATAAGTGTTCGTCCAATTCAAAGATTTCCGTAAAAGCCTTTTGAGCGGCAGAAAGTTGCCCTAGTCCGGGGGGTAAAGGAGGTTCTAGTTGGGTCTTATCGATGTCTATATATCCCTCCGATAAGTCAATAGCTTTCAGCCAGGCTAAATATAATCCTCGATAATCTTGCTGGAGAATTTCTTGGCGTAATCCTATCAATTCCGATAGAATCCCTTCTCCTTCTATCCAGTCATTAAAACCCTCTTCTTGACTAAATTCCCAATCTAAAATTGCCCAATCTCCCGCAAAAGATAAGCTGATATAATTATCGATACAGTAAAGTTCAATTGCTTCTCGGTTGATCAGGGATGTGGGAAAACGAAACATTAATTGCTGTGTTCCCCAGTTGGTGATGTAGTACATGATATCGAAATACCGAGCCAGCACCTGTTTGGGATCCCCGCGAAAATTGCCGTAACTATAGTTGAAACTGGCAGTCGTTGCCGTCGGTTTGACGCGACTCGATAGCTCGCAGATGGCAGCCCTTTCCTCTTGGGTGAGGGGGCGATCGATAGCTTGGAATTCGTAATATTGGTATTCACTCATGGTGTGCAACCTATCTCAAGGTTTATGATCGATATGCTGATAATTGTACGGGGATAGTTAGGGTTTAAAGATAAATTCGACAGGACGGGCGCTCTCGGATGTATTAGGAATAGCAAGAATAGGCAAATCGCCCGATCTTTACCGATAAGGAAAAAGTTCGGGTGATCGATCGGTAATTTTCCCGCATCTGTTTTTTCGAGAAATCTAATCTATTCCTTTGGATAGTGGCACGGTCAAAATCGATAAGATTATAATTTCTTTTGTTAAGCACTTTAGCGATCGCTGGATATTTCTACGATTCGTTGTCGGCTAATCGTTAAATTTTGTGAAAAAAAACTCATTGGTTGAGATTATCGGAGATAGAATCAGAATAGTTGAATAAGGGGGAAATAATTAGAGCCTTTTGGCATGGTTTATCGATAGAAAATTCTATAGATAAAAAAGCACTGGGTCTGCTTTTCCCGACTATTACCGGAAGATCGGTTTGGCGGGTAGGGCGGTGGCGTGTTTTTGAATTTAAAGTGCGATCGCTGTTCTTAGGGAGCAGTATGCTGTGGGGACAGTGACGGCGAAGATTGTTCAACCGAAACCTTTTCAATGAGTTTAACTCCCCCTTTGATGAACGGTCTCATTACTGGTTTATCTGAGAGGAATACAAGCCAAAAGGTCGCTGCCCGCAGATTGCTAAAAACCAGTTTTAGGGACAAGTATAAAAATGAGATGTTCCCAAGTTATAAGTTACTTAGAATCGGAAAGAAAAAAAGGGAGAGAGTAAGCGATTAGGAGTATCTAAACAAGTCTGTTTCTGATTAAGATCAAAATAATTGAGGAAATTATCTAATGACTAAAAATTCCAATAGTAAAAAAAATATTAGCAAACTAGAACTAATAGGATATTTATTTGCATTTTTTTCGTTTATGATGGCTATCTATACATTTTTCTTATGCAAAGAAAATGAGATAAGAAAACAGTCTATATTTTGGTTTTTTGGGTCTTTTGCCGCCGCTTCTATTTCTTATATCGATCAATTTAAAGTTGGAGATATTGAATTAAAACTCCAACAGCAAACAGAACAGATAGTCAATGAAGTGGGAGATAAACTTCAAGAACTTATCAGAGATAAACTGAGTCTAGTTGATTTACTGGAAGACTCAATAACCGAAGACCGCAGAAAAACAAGAGATGATCAGAATAGAAAGTATTTAGAATGGTTAAATAGTTTGCCAGAAGATAAAAAGTTAGCAACTCAAAAAATGAATACAATATTTCAGCTAACACAACGGAGTTTAAGAGTATCTGACTTAAAAAAAATGCTTGCCAAAGCATCCCTATATCAAGGAAATACTGAAAATGAAGAATTTGATAGAGAATTAACAAAAGCAATTGAAGAGTTCCAAAACAAATATGGATTGTCTCCTGATGGAACTTGTGGACAGATAACACTAAGCAAACTAAGTAAAGTTGTGAAGGGCTAAAAAACTAAATCTCAGGATTGGCAATTTTTCCTGCTTTCGCGTTCATCACTTAGTCAGTATTTAGGATTATCTCAACGACTCTTAGTGACAGATAATCGTACCAGTATGCCTGAACATTTAGAGGAATATTGGCAAAAAAATCAACAAATCTGGGGACTGTTTTGGATTCGTCCCACAACAACAATGGAAAAACTAGCCGAAGAATTAATTATGATTTGGGAAACTACCGAAGCAGAAGAATGGATCGATATTGTCGATTGGATTCCTTTTTAATTAATGATATAATAAGATTATTACCGTCCTTTTTATGCTTGATTATTAATTTGAATGACTCGCCAAATTCATGACCAATTTGCTAAGGAATATTTAGAGGAATTACTAACACCTCTAGGGACGATTAGAAAAAGTAAGAAAGTAAAAAGTGAGGTTCAAGAAATCGATGTCTGGTTTGAACCATTTAGCTCACCTACTCCCACTGAGTTACCTTTAGGGTTACTTGGAAAAATGGCGGCTACTTCCTGTTTGTTTGAACCTTTCCGCAATCCCCCGACCGAGGTAGAGATTCGCAGTTGTTTGTCAAAGTTATACGCGGTTCATGGGGATGTCTTGAGAAAAGCGAAACGGTCAAACAAAACTCTAACAGAAGCTGAACTACCAGTTCTCTGGATTCTAACGCCCACCTTTTCAGCTAGAATGATTGAAGATTTCGGGACTCACAGCGATGAGAGTAATTGGTTAACAGGGGTTTACTTTTTAGCGAAGTCTCTCAAAGCGGGTATCATCGTCATTCATCAATTACCAGTAAATGAAGACACCTTATGGTTAAGAGTATTAGGTAAAGGAGGAACTCAAAAACGAGCAGTAGAAGAGTTAGTTGAACTGCCAGAACGCAATCCTTTTCGAGAGAATTTATTAGAAATTCTGGCCAACTGGCGCAAAAACTTAGAATTGAGAGATAATTTAAGTACCGAAGAACAGGAGGACATCATGAATCTATCACCAGCTTATTTACAACAAAGGGAAGAGTGGAAGCAAGAAGGTACTTTAGAGGGACAACTTTCGCTGATAGCCAGTCTTCTGGAAGGACGCTTTGGCAGCCTAGATTCGGAATTATCTGGTCTGGTGGAACGGATCGCCCAACTTCCTATCTCGGAACGCACCGGATTGCTTCTTTCTTTGGCAAATTTATCCCGCGAGGAATTGTTGGAAAGATTGTAAATTTCGTTTCTCGCTCTTCTTACAGTCGTTCAACGATAACTGTTTTCCTTTTGTTTTTGCCGATAAGCTTCAAATTCGGGGTTACTGGCAAGAATTTGACGGACACGCTCGCGACTTATGCCGTATTTATCCCCTATTTGCTGATAGCTCAATCCTTGTCTATGGAGTTCTAAAAAATCGTAGCTTTTTTGCAGTTTTTCCTTTCTCTGTGCATCTCGTCTTGGGGTTGGACTCTTATCGCTAAGGTGTCCTACTATTTCCCTTCCCAACTCAGTCAAAGAATATTGAGAATCGTGGAAACTAACCAATCCTTGTTTTTCCAATTCTTTAAGTATTTTATGTACTCTGGTTAAATTATGAGCAGTTGTTGCCAATTGCCGAGATGGTTCCGAAAGTATCCGAATTGCCGAATCGATCTCAATCGGATAATCTAACATCCCTTTCAGAATCTGTTTCTGTTTTGCTTGGAGATTAGCGATCATCTCTTCTAAATGTTGAAAGTCTTCATTTTTATCCATCGGAATTATCGTTTCAATAGACCTTTCCCTAGTCTGATAAAATCACAATCAGGGGATATTGTCAACAACTAACCGTAGCTTACCCAGTCGTTTATGTCTTGCTGATGCACTTTTTTTAAAATGGTGATAAACTCAACTGTACTGGGTACACTCTCCCTATCGGATGAATTTGAGAAAAAATCGAGAGAAAAAAACGATGAACGAACGAGAAACATCCAACAAAATTGAGGCGGGCGGGGGTTTTCCCGTATTGCAATATTGGGCAGAAAAAACTCTCTCTCCTCAAGGGGTTAAACTCTGGCAAACCTTGAATCATAAAAGTGCCTGTTTAGCTTGCGCTTGGGGAACGGGAGGACAAAAGGGCGGTTTTGTCAACGAAGCGGGGGAAAGTCTGCAACGTTGTCTCAAAAGTGTCGAGGCAGTTACTTCCGAATTAATGCCAGGTATTAAAACCGATTTTTTTCAGACCTATCATCTCGCTCAATTACAGTCCTTAACCTCCCTAGAATGCGATCGCTTGGGTCGTTTCAGTTATCCCGTCCTCTTAAAAGCCGGAGAAAGTCACTATCAACGGATTAGTTGGGAAGAAGTGTATCGATTAGCCGAACAAGCTTTTCGTCAACCGTCCGAGACTATTGCCTCCTATAGTTCGGGACGTTCTTCTAATGAAGCCGCCTATCTCTTACAATTGTTTTTCCGGGCATTAGGAAGTAATAATTTAGCCGATTGTTCCGATCTCTGTCATGCCGCCTCGACCGTAGGCTTAAAACAGGTTTTCGGAACCGGAACTTCGATGGTCAGTCTGGAAAGTTTAAAACAAGCCGATTGTGTGGTGTTAATCGGTTCTAACGCTCCAGCTAATCATCCTCGCCTGATGAATGAATTAATTCAAATTCGTGATCGCGGCGGTAAAATTATTATTATTAACCCGCAAATTGAAGTCGGATTGGTCAAATTCTCCTCACCCGCTTTTCCGATTAAATCTTTATTGCGGGGCGGTTCCGATATTTCAACTCTCTACCTACAGCCGATTCCGGGTAGCGACACCGCCCTATTCGTCGGATTACAAAAATCTTTGATCGAACAAAATTTAGTGCGGTGGAATTATCTGGAATCCCATACAGAAAATTGGCAATCTGTTATAGATTATGCCCGACAAACACCATGGGAAACCATTACTAAAACCTGCGGTTTGTCCCGAGAAGAAATTGAAGCAGCCGCCGCCCTTTTCGGCAATTTAGAGCGTGTGGTTTTCGCTTGGGCAATGGGGGTTACACAACAGGAAAACGGGGTAGATAATATTATCAGTATTGCCAATACCGCTTTAATGACGGGAAATGCTGGCAAAATCGGAGCCGGAACCATGCCAATCAGAGGTCATTCTAATGTACAGGGCTTCGGTTCTATGGGCGTTACAGTGAGATTACGTCAGGAAATCGCCGAGGCACTTGCTCAACTTTTAGGAAAGCCATTAAATATAACCGGCGGTTATGATACCAGGGCATTAATTGAAGCTGCCGAACGGGGAAAAATTAACACTCTTTTCTGTTTAGGAGGTAATCTTTATGGAGCAAATCCAGATTTAACTCAAGCCAAAAAAGCCTTAGCTCAAATTGATACAATTTTTTATGTAGCTACTAAGCCAAATTTAGGACATTTTCAGGGATTAGCCCGACAAAATACGATAATTTTACCCGTATTCGCTCGTTTTGAAAATCCTCACCCGACAACCACCGAATCGGGCAATAATTTTGTCCGTTTTAACGAGCGGGGAAGCAGTCATCTACAGGGTTCCCATGTGGATATCATCTCGGAAGTAGAACTGTTAACAAATATTGCCGTCAAGGTTTTAGGCACAAACCCGATTGATTGGTCGAGATTACACGATACCGCCTATATTCGTCAGTTAATCGCCAAAACGATTCCTGGTTATGAAAAGATCGGGCAATTAGATCAAACCCAAACAGAATTTACCATTAGCGGACGGATTTTTACCGAACCCCATTTTCCAACATCGACTGGAAAAGCGCAAATGTCTGTCACGCTTTTACCCACTTTAAAAGCACCGCAAAAGCAAGATTTCAATCAACCAGAAAATGCACCCGGAATTGCTCTGATTCTCGGAACAGGACGCAGTTATGGACAACATAATACCGTCGTTTATCAAGTGGGCGATAAATATCGGGGAATGCCTCACCGTCATTGTTTATTGATCAACGCCGAAGATGCCAAAAAAGCGGGCTTTCAAGAACATCAACGAGTCACCGTTCAAGGAGATGCTGGCAAATTAGAGAATATCGAACTTATTTTCGGTCCGATTCGCGAAGGTGTTGGCTTTATGTTCTATCCCGAAACCAATGTTTTATTCAAAGCTAAAATCGATCCTCGCTGTGGGACTCCTGCTTATAAACGAGTTCCCGTCTGGGTTTTTTAGTTATCAACTCCTCTAATTTTCTTTTTTGGAAATAATGAAATAGAGTTAACCAAGCCAACCAACGAATCGAGCAGAATGAAAAAGCTATGCTCGATTTGATCGCATTTCTGCTATCCTATTCTTACCGTCATTAAAATAAGTAGGCATGGGCGAGTTTTTGCTAACCGTATTAAGCATAGCAAGTTTATTTGCCGTCGGGATGGCTACCCCTAGCATTGCCAGTCCCACATCTGCAGCGACAAACTTGCAACTAGCTCAACGTCCTAACTGTAACAATCCCCAGACTCAAAGCGAAATGAACATTTGTGCCAGCATCGCTTATCAAAACGCCGATCGCAAGTTAAATCAAGTTTATCGACAACTACTGCCAAAACTGTCAGCTGCTCGCAAACAAAAATTAATTAGCGCCCAACAAGCTTGGATTAAGTTTAGAGACAGCAGTTGCGAATTTGAAAGAAGTGCCTATGAGGGAGGCTCTCTAGCTCCCATGATTTACGGTTTTTGTTTGGCAAATGTCACCGAGCAGCGTACCAAAGATTTGCAAAGATATTTAGAAGATAGCGATCTCTAAGTCAGAATCGCCGTTGATATTACCGATAATTCCTTAGACGTTTACTGCACAACAGCCTAAGCGGGTGAGGGGAATCGAACCCCTATCATTAGCTTGGAAGGCTAGGGTTTTACCACTAAACTACACCCGCATTTTCTTAGCACTTTCGTTAGCATAACACGAATTGCCGATTTTTGCAAGTAGGGATTTTCGGTTTGTTAATCGCCTCTAGATGGTCATAGATTGCCTAAAAATCCCGATCGCTCCTTTGTATCCCCGATTTGGCTAAAAGTTTCCTCCACGCGATCGAGGTCTAGTTGGGAGAAATTATCGATCGCCCAGTTGGACACTCTCTGCATAAAATGGAAGGGGTAGGTATGAGCGATTCCCACCACCTGCATTCCCGCTCTTTTTGCCGCTTCGCAACCGACAAAAGTATCTTCAATCACCAGACATTCCCAGGGTTGCAACTGTAGATTAAAATTCCAACGATTGAATCTTTCTACGGCCAGTAAATAACCATCCGGTTGAGGTTTACTGGTGCTGATATCATCACCAGTGACAATGACACTAAAGTAATCCCCAAGGCCCGCCTGTTGCAAGATTGATTCTACTTCCGAGCGTATTGCTCCCGTCACCAAACCGATTTGTAGATCCCTGGCCTTAACTCGTTTTAAAAAAGAGTATATCTCTTCATAAATAGGAAGTTTCTCTAATTTTTCTAATCTTTCTCGGTATAAACTGGCTTTTTTGTTAATTAACTTAGTCAGATACTCCTCGGTCACTTGACGACCGCGACGGGTGAGAACATTACGCAAACAGACGCGATCGCTTCTTCCCAGACATAACTCCGCAAATTCCGACCCTAGGGGCAGCAAATTTTCCCCGAGCAAGATTTCATTGATTAACTCTTGATGGATTGGTTCATCATTGATGATCACCCCATTAAAATCGAACAGAACAGCCTTTAACATCAATCTTAGACAGAAAAGCTAATAAATACTCAGTGTTCTTGATTATACTAAAGTTTTTCGTCGAGGCTGGGGGGTCTTGTCCCTTACCCCATCTCAACAAACAATTTTAACCGGAAAATTGCCAAGGCCTTGACAAATTCCCAGATTTGTTCTATTATTTTGTTATAGTGGGAATCCGTGCTGCCCTGTAACCCCCCTATTTGGGGCTGAAATATTAGCCAAAAATATAACAAAAGAATTTAGGGACCTGCGTGGGAATAATATCCCAACCGATCGGAGGGCGCAAGCTTTGCGCCCCTACAGTAACGGATTTTGTCCACAATGTAGGGGCGAACTGCGTTCGCCCAAAAGGTACATTAATGTAGGGGCGAACTGCGTTCGCCCAAAAGGTACATTATTAAAGCGCAAGTCCCTTAGGCCATTGTTTCCGATACCCAACGACGGAATAATTCCACAGCAATCCGATAACGGCAGTCTTGGCATTCGATGACATGATGATTTTCAAGGGTTTTTAGGGCCCGGTCGAGAGTTGTGGCAGTTAATCCGGTGCTGGACAGTAAATCTGCCCGGGTTAATCCTTGCAGATGGGGAGAAAGAACTATTAAAATTTCCTGTTGTCCGGCCGCATCTTGTTTAGCCTGTTTCCAGACACCCGTAAAATAATAATTCCCCCTTTGGAAAAACTCAGCATCGATGGCTTTTTCCACATCTTCCACCTGAAAACGAATATCTTGGGGACGTTGCAACTCAAAGACCTGTTTATTATAAAAACGTACCAGATGAAAGCCGATCAGTTGTACTAGATAGGGTTGACCGTGGGTAAGTTGATAAATTTTGTCCAAAGCGGATGGGGTATAGTCTAGGGGAAAATCCTCGTCTTCCCCAACGGGATTAGCGAGGATAACGCGAGTGGACTCAGGAGAGAGGAAACTGACCGGAATCGGGTAAACACTGCCAAAAAAAGGATGAAAATAATCGGCAGTCATCTCCTCTAGGGTATGTAATCCGGCAAAAACAAAAGCTAGACGCGGACTACTCTGGACAAGGGAACGCAGATAGCCGAGGAAATTCCGGGGGAGGGTATTCGCTTCGATTAAATCCTCAATTATCTCGAACTCATCGAGGGCAATAATTAAACCGGTTTTAGCTTTTTCCGGCAGAATCTGGCGCATCAGACGGTCTAAATAACGATTAAAATACATTTCTGGATGTTGGGAGATTTTTTCCTCTTCTGGGGCATCAATTGCTAAAGTTTGGGCGATTTCCTCAGCCATAGTCAGGAGAACTTCGGCTAGGCTGGTTACTGTGGCCAAGCGCTGTAAATTAATGTAGATAACGGAGACATCTGGTGGGAGATATGCCTCCAGATTGCGTAGAATCGAAGTTTTACCCATGCGACGATGACCATAGAGAACCACGGAGGATAGGTTATCTCCGGACCACATTGACTGAAGTTCCCGCAGGATATCCTCACGACCAACAAAGCGTTGACCGATCACCGGATCACCGATAATGTAGGGATTAGGAATCGGTTGGGTAATAGTCACCGTTCCCACCGTTCCCGCGATGGATGCGCTAATGTCTGCCCATTTTAGGACGATGAAAAGGATTAATTCTTTTTCTGCTTGGGGTAAATTAGCCGCCTGTTGGTCGTTTATATCCTTTAATTCCCCGATAATCCGATTAAGAGCGAGGGATCTGGTCTGTTGGGAATAACTTCTCTGGACTAAAGCCATTTCTGTGATAACTAGATTTAAACTGCTGATAGCTTGCCAAGTTTGCGGACGTAATGACGGTTCTGCGGCAATGGGGGCAACCTTCAGGGAAGCGATACTATCGGGAGTTGCTGCCAGACTAAATCGGTGTAAAGTTTGGGCGAGGCTATACATTTCTTCCCCGTAGGCGAGGGAACGTACCACAGCAAAGGCTTTTTCGGCTTTTTCGGTGTCCAGTTGGCAAAGATACCAAAAACCGGCGGCGGCGGCGCGAGCAGGGGTATCGAGACGGATTTTGCTGTGAGGAAAAGAAAACGGTTTCGCGGACGCATATTTTAACAATTGCCAATCGGAGGGATTTTCTGCCAGACGGGAGACGCGATAGATAATTTCTGCCTCTGGGAATTGCGATAAAACGCGGTTAACGGCGACAAGGACAGGAATAAACTGGCGGCTGTACCGAAGGTATTGATTGAGGTTATTAATAGCCGTTTCCCAGTCTTGCTGTAACCATTGTTGTAGAGTCGAGGTTAACCCCGGCAGCGGTAGAGGGGTAATACGGGGAAAAAGTCGCCCTTGGGGGCCTGCCAAAAGCCCGATTAGCCAATTATCAGGACGGGGAAAGGTGAATATAAACCCCACGCCGAACCCCACGCCGGACACCACGCCCAACACCACGCCGAACCCCACGCCCAACACCACGCCCCACCCCACGCCGGACACCACGCCGGACACCACGCCGGACACCACGCCCAACACCACGCCGTACACCACGCCGAACCCCACGCCGAACACCACGCCGGACACCACGCCGAACACCACGCCGAACACCACGCCGGACACCACGCCGGACACCACGCCGTACACCACGCCGGACACCACGCCGAACACCACGCCGGACACCACGCCGTACACCACGCCCACCCAATTAACAGAAAGTCCTAAATTTGCCGCTATGCTACAGATAATGAGAGGGGTAATTACAGTTAAGAGAAGACCCTGAATCCCTAGACGCAATTGTACGGGATGGTCGCGGAGAAATTGTATTTTATCGCGCCATGTTTTCTGTTCTGTTAATTTATCGCCGCCGCCTCTCGTTTCCACATACCAGCGCACTGCTTGGGGAAAATAAAACACCCAGTACAACAGCAAAAGATAATCAAAGGGATTCCATAAAGATAAATCGCGTTTGAGTTTAGGAGCGAGATTAATTCTGGGGACGGTGCTTTCCTTCATAATTTCTATCTCTAGCTATTTACCCGGTGATGGTTTATTAAGTAGTTAGGTGTTACTCAAGGTAGGATCAAACCCCCCTTATCAAGGGGGGCAGGGTGGATCAAACCCAAAATTAAATCAACTTATTGTTTAGTTATAACCTAAGTTCGGGATGCTGAGTTATTGACTTTGGTTTGATAAAGTTTAAAACAATTTTGCATCACCTCTCGCGGCTTTCCTTGACTTTGCCTAACAAGAGAACTTATTTCCTCCTCAGTAAAAGTCACTCCAGTTTGACTTAGACGATGACTAATAAACTCTTTAATTTTAGCTTCATCCCATAATTTAATCGGAAATTGTTGACAAATTCCCTCGAAAGGTGAATCACCTCCTTTGTTATCAGGAAATAAAACATCAAGGGAACGATTAGCCGCTACTACTAATCTTAAAGGTGGATCGGGACGATTAGCCAACTCTCTTAATTGACTTCTAAGCTGATAGCTGAAATATTTTTGAGTCATATTATCTACCACATCCAATAATAACAGGATTTTGTGTTTTTCTAATTCCCTAGTTAATCTAGTTCCTTTGAGCGGTTTATCGTAATTCGCATCTATACCAATCTGATGACATAATTCATAATAAAAATCCTTATCTCCTGCTAATCCTTCTAAGTTTAGATACAAGGGTTGTCGCTGACTAAGTAAATACTCCCTTGCTTGATGGTAAATTCCCCAAAGCAGGGTGGTTTTTCCCGTTCCCCTTTCCCCGATAATAGCAGCACTACTGCCGGAATTTAAAACCTCAAAAATATCTTTAATTTCTTGTTCCCGGCCAAAAATCTGCTGAATTTCTTCAATACCTCCGGAAGTGGGTTTAAAAGGATTATGGGCATTTTTTTGGGGTTGTAATTGCGGAAAATATTTAAAAATAGTCTGAACTGGAATCGCTCTTCCTCCTAAATCACTGTACTCATCTCTGGTTTTATTCACCACTCCGCACACTTTCCCCGTGCGTAAATTTAACAGAGGTGAACCACTAAAACCGGGTTGTACTTGCCCTAATTTAAACTTGATTAAGGGGTTTTCATCCCCCGTTAAACCTATATACTCAAAGTCACTAGGATCACCGTTCGGATACTCGTTGGTATAGCCGAAAGTGTATAATTTATCTGTTAATTGTAAATCGTGATCAAAATCGACATATTTGTGATCTAAAGACGAGTTTAATTGTAAAAGAGCCAGATCGATCCCATCTAGATTCGGTAAGTTGATAATTTTAGCCCCAGAAATTTGACCTTGCCAAATTATCTCGATAGTCTCGCGATTATCCCGCACATCTTTCACCACATGAAGACAGGTCAAAATTAACCCTTGTCCCACAAAAAAGCCTGTTCCTGACCCATAGATTAACTTTAACCTGACAGTGTACGAGGGTAGAGATTCCGAGGTAAGCATTTAATCAATTTATCCCCCCCATTCCAGGGTAATTTTTAAATTTCCCTTTCCTTCACCTTCCACAATTAAAGCGGTTAGTTTACCGGATTTTACCCTGACTTCTACCCCAAATTCTACGGTGGCCTTTTTGGGCTGCACTTTACTTATCGTAGCAGCGATCAATTCAGTAACTGCCTCAATTGTATCAGCCACACTTTGAAAGTCAAATATTTGATCGGATACTTCCCGTTCACCACCGAAACTTCTCGCTTCCACTAACATGGTGACATTTTCTTTAACTTTAACTGAAATAATCTCAGATTTAGATTCTGGCATAAGGCTCCTCCAATGACCCGTTTATGGTTTTCTCGATTGGTTCTCGGACAAACTTATAGCGGAAGTAAAAATGCTTATATATATTTCGGCACGGATTCCCATTATGATAAAAAGTATAAGTCAAATCGAGGGATTTTGTCAAGTCTTTTTTGCCATTAATCTATATAATTGTCGGGCTGCTCACCAGTCATTGTCCTGAAAAAAATTATGCCCCGGTTTGTTAAACAAGCATATATGCAGCGTTTAATCAAGTCAGTCCCGATGAAAAAATTTTCACCCCCACAGATGAAAGAGGTTTCTTTCCCTACACCCCACACCCTACACCCTACACCCTCTTTCAAGTCAGGACGGGAGACAAAAACGAGTTATTGGACAGAAAGAGGCGATGGGATGTTATTATTTAAAGCCGATTCCCCGGAAGCAGCCGAATCGATCATCGGGCAGCATCCCCTGGCGAATAGTAGTGGAATAGGCTATTAAAGGAGTGAACCCTGTGCAAATATTCACAACAATCCCCGGTTTACGCACTTTTTTGGCTGATTATCGCCATGATCACAGTATTGCCCTCGTGCCAACCATGGGCGCCCTCCATAAAGGTCATGCTAGTCTAATTCGACGCGCAGTGACGGAAGCGGAGGTAACTGTGGTCAGTATTTTTGTTAATCCTCTACAATTTGGCCCCACAGAGGATTTTTCTCGCTATCCCCGCAGCCTTGACAGCGATCGCCAATTGTGTGAATCTTTGGGAGTTGCTGCTATTTTTGCTCCCAGTGCGGAAACTTTAGGAATTGGTGATTCTGAGGAGATAACCGCAGTTGTTCCCCCGATTTCTCTGACTAGCGGGTTATGTGGTGCTTTTCGTCCGGGACATTTTCAGGGAGTAGCCACAATTGTCGCGCGGTTGTTTAATATTATTGCACCGACGATCGCCTATTTTGGCGAAAAGGATGCCCAACAGTTAGCGATTATCCGGCAATTAGTCAGGGATTTAAATTTAGCGATCGAGATTCGCGCTTGTGCTACAGTGCGAGAAACATCGGGATTAGCAGTTAGTTCTCGCAATCAGTATCTATCGGTCACAGAAAGGGAAAAAGCGACAATTATCGCCCAAAGTTTGCAATTAGCCCTCGAAAGTTTTCGTTTAGGGGAAAGACAAAGGGAAAAACTACTGGCTATTGTGCAAAAAAATCTCGACAGAGTAGCAGAATTTCGCTGTCAGTATCTGGATTTAGTCCATCCCCAGAGTTTACAACCGATCGAGCAGATCGAGACAGGGGGACTGTTAGCGATCGCCGGATCGATCGGTCAAACCCGTTTAATTGATAATATTATCTTGCGTCAACGTCGGGCAGTTATCGCTATTGATGGACCTGCTGGAGCGGGAAAATCGACAGTAACGCGCTTAGTAGCGGAAAAATTGGGGTTAACCTATCTCGATACCGGTGCGATGTATCGCGCGGTGACATGGTTAGTGGTGAATTCCGGTCTGGATTTGTCCGCAGAAGCGGCCATCGCCGAGTTATTATCTTTAGCGAAGATAGAAATAATCCCGGCCGATAGTCCCGAAAATGTGACTATAGTGAAGATTAACGGGCAGGATGTGACTTTAGAGATTCGCTCTCCCGCAATTACCTCGCAAGTGTCCAGAATTGCCGCTCAAAAAGCGGTGAGACAGCAGTTAGTCACCCTGCAAAGACAGATGGGAATATCGGGGGGAATAGTTGTGGAAGGTCGGGATATTGGTACTAATGTTTTCCCAGAAGCGGAATTAAAGATTTTCTTGACAGCGACACCCGAAGAAAGAGCCAGAAGGAGATTAAAAGACTTAGAAGCGCAGGGAAATGGGGGTATTAGTCTCGCAGAATTAACCCAAGAGATTGAAAAAAGGGATTATTTGGATAGTAATCGCTCCCTAGCACCCCTGCGAAAAGCCACAGATGCGATCGAAGTTAATACCGATCATCTCACTATTACAGAAGTCACAGAAAAAATCATTGCTCTTTATCATCAAGGAGAAGAAAATCAATGGAGAAGCCTCTAGTTTTTTTAGATACTGATGTTTTGATTTCTTATCTACGAGGAGATCTTGCCAGTGTGCATTTATTTGATCGAGAAATACTCGATCGCGTTTGTCTTGCTATTAATGCGATCGTTTTACAAGAGTTATTATTTTTGGCAGAAGTTCGTAATCATCCTGAAATAGTCGATCGGATTCAAGAAAAGGTGACTATCTTGGATTTTGATTTAGTAAAACTTGATCAATATTGGCAAAATGCTAGAGATATTCGCAATATTTTGGTACACTCGAATGATGTTTTAATTTTAAGTAGTGCCGCTAATTGTGATTATTTAGTTACCTATGATCAAAAACTTAAAAAAGCCTCTAGTTATCTATATAACTCTAAACCGATGGTAGTAACACCTGAAGAATTATTAGAGGTTATCGATCAAAAAAATATAGTCCCTTCTAGCCTCTCTTGCCAAGGATATAAATCCTCAAATTTCCCCTTAAACAAGGTGATTTAGGGAGATATTTATGAAGTTAAATTATCTGAATTTATCATCTATCTGTTTAACGGTAACTTCCTTGATAATTATCGGCAGTCCAGCTATATCTTTAGCCGATCATAGATCACCAATAACTTTAGCTTCTCGGGATTTATCAAACCAGCAACAGGGAAAAAAAATTATTCTTAATGGTCGTTCTTTGCCCGTTTCTTGGCGACAGTGGACATCAGCAAATAGTACCAGAATCGCCATGGGTGACACGGGAGCAAGACAATTATTTGGCATGGATTTTCTTAGCACAAATGATCCAAAAAAGCAACCGATAAACTGGTTTAATTTACAAACTTTATCAGCTAATTTGCTCAATTCCGATCGCTGGCTGGATGTTACGGATATTTTACTAACAATGGGGGCAACAACCACTATTAATGGCGATAGTTTAACTATTAACTTTCCTGCTGCCCAGATTCAAGATATTCAGCTAGAAAATTATGGAGCAGTACAAAGGATTATTATTCAACTCGATCGCCCGACCTTTTGGCAAGTTAGTCAAGCAAAAAATGAAGCAGTGATTACCCTAGAAGGAAATGCCCAGCAATCGCTCATCTCTAGGTTTCAACCCCAAACTATCAGCAACAGTAACCAAAATAACGATGAAGATGATCTAGGCAACTCCAATAATAACTTACCCACTCAGATCACTTCCTTAGAAAATAATGGAGTGATCAGTCGTTTAAAAATTAACTTTCCCACTGCCTACGGATTACAGATCAGCAGTGTGGCTAATCCTCCCCGAATTATCATTGATTCTCGTCCCGATGCTATGGATGAAAAGCGCATTGTTTGGCAAACAGGGTTAATCTGGAATCAAAAATATATCCAGTTAGACAAAGATTGGTTTCCCGTGACTTGGTTAGAAATCGATCCCAGAAATCCTCAGATAACTATTAAACCAATTACCGCTAATTCCACCTCAATGCGCGGCACTAATCCCCTGATCACGATTAATAGCGAAAGTAACGCAGTAGCGATGATTAATGGCGGCTTTTTTAATCGTAATAATCAGTTACCTTTGGGAGCAATTCGTGTGGATGGCAAATGGTTATCTGGACCAATTTTAAACCGAGGAGCGATCGCATGGGATAATCGTGGTAAAATCAGGATCGATCGCCTCAGTTTAGAGGAAACCCTCATTACTGCCACCGGACAACGTTTTCCCCTAACCCATTTAAATAGTGCCTTCCTAACAGCCGGCTGCAGTCGTTATACTCGCGATTGGGGGAGTAATTATCATCCCCTCACCGAGCGGGAAACCGGGTTAGTCGTCCAAGGCGATCGCGTAACGGAGAAATTAAATAATCTTTCCCCACAGGATAGTATAGAAGTACCAGAAAATGGCTATTTAGTCATCTGCCGAAAGACAGATATTAATTTAAATATTGGTGAGACAGTCAACCTCGATAGCGTCACCCTACCGGGAGATTTTGCTAATTATCCTCAGATTTTAGGTGCTGGCCCCCTATTATTGCAGAATGGGCGCATAGTTTTGGATGGAAATGCCGAAAAATTTAGTCCTGCATTCCAAAATCAACAAGCTTCCCGCAGTGCGATCGCAGTTAGTCAAGAAGGAAAAATTTTGCTAGTTGCTATCCATAATCGCGTCGGGGGAAGGGGGGCAACTTTAGGCGAATTAGCCCGAATTTTGCTGTTAATGGCGGCAAAGGACGGTTTAAACCTAGATGGGGGTAGTTCCACTGGAATAACCTTAGGGGGTTATCTGCTCGATCGCTCTGCCGTTACCGCCGCAAAAGTCCATAATGGAATAGGAATATTTTTATCCCCGTCTCCTTGAAAGGTGTGAAAACAATGGATAATAGCGACTGGATTAAACAATTGCTGCTGATGGGTATTGGCACCACTTCCATGGTGGCAGAAAAGATCAAAGAAGTGAGCGACGAATTAGTCAAAGACGGTAAAATCAATTCTGATCAGGCTAAAAACTTTGTCGATGATCTGATGACACAGATGAAGTCTGAACAGGGGAGCTTCGAGAACAACTTAGAACGCTATATTCGCCAGATTTTGCAGGATTTAGGGGTTCCCCGACAATCGGAAATGGACGAACTGCGGGGAAGGATTGATAGATTAGAACGACAGGTGAGAGACTTAGAGAATAAACTCTGGCGTTAGGGAACTATGAAATCAATGCGCGAAATCTTGCTCAGTTTTGCTATCATTGCGGTTTGTGGCTTATTTTTAATCCTTGCTTCCCTCTTTGGTGGAGGGGAAAAAGCCAATGCGATCGCCGCAGAAATAGATCCACCCGCTATCACTCAAACTATTAATAAGGAAATCATCTCCATGGATTTAGATCAAGCAGTTACCACCGATTCGGGACTAAAATACATCGATATCGTGGAAGGAACTGGAGAAACTCCCCAAAAAGGTCAAAAAGTAACTGTTCACTACACGGGAACCCTGACAGACGGCAAAAAATTCGATAGCTCCAAGGATCGCAATCAACCTTTTACCTTTACCATTGGAGTGGGTCAAGTGATCAAAGGATGGGATGAAGGAGTCGCATCGATGAAAGTCGGTGGACAGCGTACCTTAATTATCCCCCCAGAATTGGGTTATGGTGCGCGGGGTGCCGGTGGGGTGATTCCTCCCAACGCGACTTTACTTTTCGATGTGGAATTGTTGGGAGTTAAATAGGTTTTTCCTCTGATTTTTCACTTCTACCCGCATCGATCCTGAATGCGGGTTTTTTGACAGATTGCTGGAAGCTAAAGGCCAAATCAGGAAGATTTAGTAAATTCTAGACCGTTTTCGCTACCGTAACGTTCCATAAAACGCATAAAACGATCCCACTCTGCGGGAGAATTAAAAATAACCGTAGCTTCGATCGCCGTGGGTTTACCGTTGATGAATTTGCCTTTTACTTCCCTGGTGACGATTTCTCCTTCTTCATCGACGAGATACATCCCCGTGATTTCCTCGGTTTGTTGATCTCCCAGGATAGTCGGTTGATCAAAATAAAATTTTGCCGATCCCTTCTCTCCCGTTTTAGTGCGACTTAAGCGGATATCGGGAACAACTGGTTCTTTTAACCCCCGGGAAAACTGAATTTCTGCCATTACTTTTCTTTATCCTTCTCATAAAATAGACATTTCTAGATCATCTCACACCAAGTCGCAAGTAAAAAGCAGATGGGACACCATAAACTTAAAGTATCCACGGTAAACTCGCGGGGGTGGGTTTGACTGATGAAAGATCACCTGTAAACCTCTCCCTTCCCACTGATAACCAATAACTGAGATGAGATGGTTTTATTAGAAGCAGCGGTTCATTCTTCCCTACGCGCTTTTTTACGCGAACAAGGACGCTTTTACTGGTCTCATCATCTCACTATGGGGCGACTGGTGGCTAGAGCTTTACGCTTAAAACGGTCCTCTCTCATACAAACTGGAACTACTCTGTCCCGTTATTGTCTCAGTTATCTCACCCCGGCTCTTTTGGGTGATACACCTGTTCTGATTGTTGCTCCAGAGTCGGAAGTAAACCTACTGTTAGAAGTGGAAATCCCCCATCTGCAAGCATGGTTACAAACTCAACGAGCTATCCTCAAAAGCGATCGCTTTCCCGCTAATTTTACCGGTTTACTCCTCACCACACCCCAACAATGGTTAGAGGATAAATTGGGCAATCTCGGTCATTTTCCCCAGAATATCCCCACTATAATCGATCGAGCCGAAGATTTAGAAACTTGTCTAGTAGATTATCTCACCGTCACCATTACTCCCGAACAATGGTCTGCTTTAGAGTCAGCATATCCCCAGCATAGAGAGTTTATAGACTTAATTAAAGCACAACTTAGCCAAAGTATTCTTGGTCATCCCATTAATCCCTATAATTGCTATCTTATTGATGCCAAGGAAAAAGAATATATAATTGCTCTCCTGCAACGCTTACATCAAGACTTAACCACTGATTCTGTTTGGCAACTTTTAGCGGCAAAAATCCCCGAGCATAATTATCTCCTCTGGACATCAGTAGATCGAGATCGAGAAGAATTTACCCTAAAAATCAGTCCTTTGGAGGTGGCTAGTTTTTTCAAACCAATTTGGCAGCAGCAACCCTTTGTTTTAATCGGCAGTTTTTTAGATAGCGAAAAATCCGCTAATTTATACCGTCAAAATCAAGGTATCGGAGAAATTTTAACTCTAAAGTTTGCAGCTGATCGCGAAAGTGAATATATTCATTTATATCTACCCGATCGCATCAGCGCCCCCAATACCCCCGAATTTCAACCGATGTTATTAAAGCAAGTGCGGGAATTAGTTAGTGCTAATCATACCAGTGAACAACCGATAGTAATTCTGATTGAAGATGTTCCCCTCAAAGCACAAATTGCCACCCAAATCGCAGCCGATTACGGTTCGCGAGTACAAGTGGAAAAAACTGGGATTAATAGTAATACTATTCTGGTTTCTGGTTGGCAATTCTGGCAAACCCATCAAGAAAAATTTCTCACCCCCAGTTTATTAATTATCGCTACTTTACCCTTACCTTCCCCCGAAAATCCTCTTGTTGCTGGCAAAATTGCCTACTATAAACGACAACATCTCGACTGGTTTCGTGCCTATCTTTTACCCACAGCAGTGAGAGAAATTCAGCAATCTGTTCAGTCTCTCCGGGAGTGTCAAGGTTGTGTGGCTGTCCTCGATAATCGTGTCAATGCTCGCAGTTATGGCCGACAAATTCTCTCCGCTTTAGAACCCTATGCTAAAGTTAATTATCTCGATCAACAATTTTTTCAAGATAAAGATTAAATCAGTTATCAGT
The DNA here is from genome assembly GCF_020245305.1 of Microcystis sp. M20BS1. Classification (NCBI taxonomy): domain Bacteria; kingdom Bacillati; phylum Cyanobacteriota; class Cyanophyceae; order Chroococcales; family Microcystaceae; genus Microcystis; species Microcystis sp. M20BS1. The sequence goes on from NZ_JADBUZ010000031.1 coordinate 22,371, forward strand.
TATCAGTTATCAGTTATCAGATGGGGTGCATCTCAATTTTGTAGAAATATCTATATTACATTTGGGCGCACGCAGTGCGCCCCTACCATTGACGCGATAATATTATTGTAGGGGCGAATTGCATTCGCCCTCTTGGAATAACTTCTGCTGCTCACCAATATGTGAGAGAATGTCACCAATAAGAGATGCACCCTATCAGTAATCAGTTCACTGTTCACTGTTTACTGATCACTGATCACTGATTACTGATAAAATCTCCCCCAGAGCCATATTTCCAACTGTCTAAATAACGATGATAAAGATATTTTTGCTTGTCGGGTAACTTTTCTAAAACAGGTTTTAAGCTGGTTGCTAAGGGATATAAACCACTATACAAAGCTAAACTAAAATAATGTCCTGTCCAATCAATAAAAGGACTGATACCCACTTGCGGAATCATCGGTAAAACTAATTGAGGATTAACCAAAGGCAAAGTTTTTGAGAGGGAAGAAAACTGCACCACATCCTGTAAAAACGGTTTTAAGACCTCATCTCCCAACTTATCCATTACCCGAAAAACTCCACTCATTAAGTCATTAATTTGATTGGGATTAGGGTTAGCAGACATGGCAACACTCATAGTTTTTTGAAATAGCCACGTTACCGATATATTCGGTTGATAGGGTTGTAAAAGGGCTAAATCTTCTCGGTTTAAAGCATCAATTTGTAAAGCTTCCTCGATGGCAAAAGTTAGCCTTTTTAAATGTCTGACCATTGCCCCAAAACCACCAAAACTGACCGGAGATTGACTACCGCTACTATCTCCCACTGCTAGAATTCTTGACCAAGGCATTTTTAAAGGACTTTGACGATAGGCCGGGAAAAAACCCGCTAGAAAACGCTGAAATTTTACCGCTTCTAAATCCACCTTTTGATACTCTGGCAGTAATCTTAAATACTCCTCCATCAAAAATTCTAAACTAAAGCGATCGGGATGGGTATCAAGATAGGTAAATAAATAAGTTGTCCGACCATCCTTAGCGGGAAATGCTTCCCAAAAGTATTGACATTGGTGCAAGATTGGGGTAAAAGAATAAATCAAATCACCAGTTTCATTACTGGGAAAACCCTGACCGCAACTACCCACCACTAAACAAACTCCATCGGGTTTTTCTCCTTTTCTGGCCTGTTTTGCAATTGGGGAAAAATGACCCATGGCATCGATTAATAAACGGGTTTTTAAAGTCATTTCTCCCGTTTTAACCATTACTCCATCGGGATGAATAATCCCCCCACTAAACCCCGAATTTTCTAATAACTTCCCTCCCGCTTGCAAAAACTTAGTTTTTAAAGTCTCTAGCAAATAAACCGGATTAACACCAATATTTAAAATATCTCTAACCCAAAGCTCATAACCTTGATAAAATCCCACCCTCCCAGGATTATATTCCGTCGCTATCGCTTGATTTAATTCTGCTTCGGTCAATAAATCTAACTCTAAAAAACTGCTTAATTCTAAACGTGAAATATTCCACTCCTGCTCACGACCGCGCAGAATACCTCTTTCTAATAATGCCACACGCCAGCCCCTAGTTTGTAAAGCAGCCCCGATAAAAATTCCCAAAGTTCCCCCCGCAATAACTAGATCAAAATCCGTCTCTCCTAAAGATTCTTGACTTTGATTAATTACCGTAGGAATAAGCGGATTTTCTAAACGCAAAGCTTGCCAAGTTCGATCGCTGGCTCGCAATTGTTGTAAACTCTGAGGAGATACTCGATCGAGTAAAGATGCAACTAAAGACATAATCTTATATCAGTTATCAGTTATCAGTTATCAGTTATCAGTTTTCAGTTTTCAGTTTTCAGTTCACTGTTTACTGACTGAACACTCAAAAAAGCACCCTTCTAGTCGTTTCCTAACAGTGGAGACTTGCTACCTCACCATTAAGATAACTGCTCTATACGAGAAACCTATTTAGATTGGAAAAACTTTTTCCCTTCTTCAATGAGTTTATTAATATCCTTGAGAGAAACTCCGAAAATTGCTAAAACTCCCGTAAAGACTAACAAAAAACCGATAAAACTATTTCGATCATAGAGAAATAACCCCACTAAAACGATAAAATAGGGAGAGAGAATTTTACTAATATTTTCAACTACAGTAACCACCTCTGGAGTAGGAGTCTCAACAAGATTAATATCAGTTTTATCCTGATCTGGTTCGAGATTTTGCTTAATTGAAAACATCACCTCCTGTAAGTCTTTTACCTCCGGTGGGTTCGGTTCCTTCGCTGGTTTGCCAAACATTGTTAACTCCCTCGCCAATTTATCTATATCCTCTATGGTAGCCAAAAAAAGGGCAAGCGGGAAAAGCGCGAGCAGGTCGAGAAATTCTCAGGGCAATTTTCCTTATAACCCCCTCGGCCTCGGCTGCTATAATCAGAGGAACAACTCCCAAGTTCGTTAACGGTACAAAAAAACTATGAATACCAGTCCAGACCGTGTGATTATCTTCGATACCACCCTTCGAGATGGGGAACAGTCCCCGGGTGCCGCTTTAAATGTGGATGAGAAGCTAACCATAGCGCGCGCACTGGCACGACTGGGAGTTGATGTCATTGAAGCAGGTTTTCCCCACGCTAGTCCGGGGGACTTTGATGCGGTGCAGAAAATTGCCGCCAGCGTCGGCAGCGAAGCTGATAGCCCGATTATTTGCGGATTAGCCCGGGCTACTCAAAAAGATATCAAATCAGCAGCCGATGCGCTCAGACCCGCCGCCAAGCCCAGAATTCACACCTTCCTAGCCACATCTGATATACATCTCCAATACAAACTTAAGAAGACTCGTCAGGAAGTTCTTGAGATTGTGCCGGAAATGGTGGCCTATGCCAAATCCTTCCTTAATGATGTGGAATTTTCCCCCGAAGATGCCGGCCGCAGCGATCCGGAATTTCTCTATCAAGTCCTCGAAAGAGCGATCGCCGCAGGAGCCACCACCGTTAATATTCCCGATACCGTCGGTTATACCACCCCTAGCGAATTTGGGGCTTTAATCCGGGGAATTAAGGAAAATGTCCCCAATATCGACCAAGCAATTATCTCCGTCCATGGTCACGACGATTTAGGGTTAGCGGTGGCTAATTTCCTCGAAGCAGTTAAAAATGGCGCTCGACAGTTGGAATGTACCATTAACGGTATCGGTGAGCGTGCCGGTAATGCTTCCCTAGAAGAATTGGTGATGGCTCTTCATGTGCGGCGCTCCTATTTTAATCCTTTCCTCGGTCGTCCCCCAGAGTCCACGGAACCTTTAACCAAGATCAACACCAAGGAAATCTATCGCACTTCTCGCCTAGTTTCTAATCTTACCGGCATGATCGTGCAACCGAATAAGGCGATCGTCGGTGCTAACGCTTTCGCACACGAGTCGGGAATCCATCAGGACGGGGTGTTAAAACATAAACTCACCTATGAGATTATGGATGCAGAATCGATCGGTTTGACCCATAATCAGATCGTCCTCGGTAAACTCTCCGGCCGCAACGCTTTTCGCTCTCGTTTACAGGAATTGGGTTTTGAGCTTTCGGAAACGGAACTTAATAACGCTTTCATCCAGTTTAAGGAAATGGCCGATCGCAAAAAGGAAATCACCGATCGCGATCTAGAAGCTATTGTTAACGATGAAATCGATACGGTTCCCGATCACTTCCGCCTTGAGCTAGTACAAGTGTCCTGTGGAAATAGTGCCAGACCCACGGCCACCGTAACGATTCGCACTCCCGACGGTAGCGAGTTATCCGATGCGGCCATTGGTACAGGACCAGTGGATGCTCTCTGCAAGGCGATCGATCGAGTGGTGCAGATTCCGAACGAATTAATCTCATTCTCGGTGCGGGAAGTTACCGAGGGAATCGATGCTTTGGGAGAAGTGACTATCCGTCTCCGTTACGAAGGACGCACCTATTCTGCTCGCGCGGCCGATACCGATATTATTGTCGCCTCCGCTCGTGCCTACGTCAGCGCCTTAAACCGTCTCCACGTCGCACTGCAGCAGAAGGAAAAAACCCCAGAAATGGTACAAGTCTAGATAGGGTTTTAGGGTGTTAGGGTTTTAGGGTTTTAGTTGAAATTCCCCCACTACCCCACCACCCCACTTCCCCACACCCCACACCCCACACCCCACTCCCCATCTCCCCACGGTGCTATTGGAGAAAATCTTAAATTTGTCTCGCAAATTTCTAAAATGTTGCTAAGTTAATATTATGAGCTTGCGCTCTAACAATTTTAATACACTTGTATTGAAATTGGATTCGCGTAAAAGCAATGAGGGATGAAATTTGTCCGTAAGAATCCGATCAAATTAAATACAATAGCTAAAGACTAAAGGAATTAGCAAGGGCCAATAGGGATTATGTTCCTCTTGCCAGTGGGAACAGTTAACCCATCCCATAATTCCTTTGATACTTAGCTATCTGGTCAACACCGCAGACAAACCGGCGATCGGATTCCAGTCCTCCAGCCATTTACCCAATTTTTGCAGGAGCCAGATTATGAGTTGACCGAGCTAAAACGGCATTCCGTGTCGCTAAAATCGCATCGACACAAGGAAATTTAAGCAAAAATCTTCTCCCATTTGTTGTAATTAAAGCTACAATCGGAAAAGTCTTTCCCCGTCTCGGATTTGAGACACAAATTTGTTCAGTATCACCTAGATTGAGATTCGATCTTCTAGTTTTGCACAGAAGGAGCAAGAGGAAAACGGCATGATGCAGGCCCACGATGTACTAACCCTTACCGAGCCGCCATTGGATTTAGATTTGATTGACCTAGACGAAGACTTCGATGATGAGGATATCGAGTTAGAGCTAGAAGAAACCAGCGATAGCAACGATGGCAAAAAAACCCGCCGCCTTGCCAGCGCTCGTCGTCGCGACGCCGCTAGAAAAAAACCCTATACAGAAGATTCGATTCGGATTTATCTGCAAGAGATCGGCAGGATTCGGTTATTGAGAGCGGAGGAGGAGATCGAATTAGCGAGAAAAATCGCCGATCTACTGAAATTAGAACGCATTCGCGAAGATTTTTGCCTCTATAGCGATGCTGAATGGGGAAAACAGGTTTTCCTGTTCGAGCGCATCGAAAAAATTATCGTTGAAAAATCGGAAAAAGAGCCGAAACTATCGGATATTAAGGCTTATTTAGGTAAGACGGAGCTAACGGCTCCCCTGCTGGAAGAATGGCTGGCCAAATCAAAGGAATACTTATCGGCCTTTAAGCGTCGTTTGTACCATGGTCGTCGCGCTAAGGAAAAAATGGTACAATCGAACCTGCGTTTAGTGGTTTCGATCGCCAAGAAATACATGAATCGCGGTCTTTCCTTCCAAGATTTAATTCAAGAAGGTTCCCTCGGTTTGATCCGTGCCGCCGAAAAATTCGACCACGAAAAGGGTTATAAATTCTCCACCTATGCCACTTGGTGGATTCGTCAAGCCATCACCCGCGCGATCGCTGATCAATCCCGCACCATTCGTCTTCCCGTCCACCTCTACGAAACCATCTCCCGGATCAAAAAAACCACCAAGATTCTTTCTCAGGAAATGCGTCGCAAACCCACCGAGGAAGAAATCGCCACCAAGATGGAGATGACCATCGAAAAACTGCGTTTTATTGCCAAATCTGCCCAATTACCGATTTCTCTAGAGACTCCTATCGGTAAAGAAGAAGATTCCCGTTTAGGAGACTTTATCGAAGCGGATGGGGAAACCCCAGAAGATGAAGTTTCTAAAAATTTATTACGCGAGGATTTAGAAAATGTCCTCGATACCCTTAGTCCTCGCGAACGCGATGTGCTGCGGCTGCGCTACGGTTTAGATGACGGCCGGATGAAAACACTCGAAGAAATCGGCCAGATTTTCAACGTCACTCGCGAGCGCATTCGTCAAATAGAAGCCAAGGCCCTGCGGAAACTGCGTCACCCCAACCGTAATAGTATTCTCAAAGAGTACATTCGTTAATTTCCTCCTCTTCAAAAACTAGAAACTGGGTCTCCTTGAGGCTCAGTTTTATTTTAATCTACACTTATCTCGATCGAAACCGGGTAGCGGTGAGATCGTTGCTTGCTATTCGGGCAAAATTCCTTTAAAATTGATTCGAGATATTTGTGCCGCTTCCCTGGCGATCATTCCCGAACATATCGGATATTTGGGGATAGAGTTGCAGAAAGCTAGGGAGTGTTTAAAGAGCGATCGAGTTTATATTCAGGATCGGTAAATATCTAACAATAGAGTAATACACAATGCTCAATAATAAAGATATACAAGATGAGTTAACTGCTTGGGCGAATAAACCTAAAGTCGATGGTTTAAATATAGACAATTTTGAACCTAATTCTTTAACACCAGTAGGCTATGATTTACGAGTAGGAGATGAAGGATTTTCATGGAAAAGAAAAAAAATCATAAATATACAAGAACAAAAATCAATAAAAATCGATCCTGATGATACTGTTGTTATTTACACTTTTGAGTCTATTAGTTTGTCCATGAATATATCAGGCACTATCCATTCAATAGTTAGAAGAGTTGTTATAGATGGTCTATCGCATATCTCTACAACAGTAGATCCAGGTTGGAACGGTCAATTATTGATTGCAATTCATAATTATCGTGATATACCTGTTGTTTTAAATTATAAAGATCGTTTATGTACTATATGTTTTTATAAGATGAGTAGTGAGGCAACAGATAATCGGCGTACAGAACCGAATAGAACAGAGATTTGGGAGCAGTTAATAGCAAAATCCGAAGAACGAAAACGCACAGACGAAAAAAATAAAATAATTCTGGGCTTATTAGGTTATGCTATTACTGCAACTGTTACTGTAGCTGTAATCTATTTATTTGTTGTAAAAAAAGATTATTCAAATCAAGTTATGGCGATCACGGCTACCTTAAGCTTTTCATATATTATATTCGATATTGTAAAAAAGCGTTTTTTTAAAGAATAATACAAGGCTTACTTATGACTAAAAATAGTATTGTTTATATCTCAGGTGCTTTAACTGGAATCACCGATCCAGAAGCGACAAAAGCATTTTACGAAAGTATCGGGCTACTCTGCGAGAAAATGGGATTTAACGCCTATGTACCGCATCTTCACACCGATCCAGTGAATAATCCTGATGTGACCCCGCAACAGGTTTTTGAAACCGATAAAAAAATGGTGAGTCAAGCAGATCTCGTGATCGTGTATATGGGTCAGCCTTCCTTCGGTGTGGGGATGGAAATCGCCTACGCGGAAATGAACCAAATTCCCATAATTCTCGTGTACGAAGAAGGGAAAACCATCTCTCGGTTTCCCCGCGGTATCCCTACAAAAATCGGTGAAGTGGTTTTTAAAACTCACGAAGATGCTTTACAGCAATTACGAGAGATATTAGAAACATCCTTGATTAACGTTCCCGTTCCTCGTTGATCTTCCTTACCGTAACTCAACCCACCATCTTCGAGAGATCTGTGCCGTTTCTTCGGTGATTCTTTCCCAACATAAAAGTCTATCTCTCCTCTGTCCTAACTCTATTCCTACCATGACGACACGAACCCCCCGCAAACCTGAAAACCGAACACTATTGACGGGAGTGCGATGGGGAACCTATCAGGCACTATCGATCTGGCGGAAAATCCGAGTCAACGATTAACCTACGATCGAGGTACGTTAGAGATTGTGACTCCCCTGCCAGAACATGAAATCAATATCCCTCTTCTGTCACTCTAGAGAACAGGAAGACAGAAATGACAGGGAAAAACGAATTCTAATAGAGAATTGATAAATCGATTAATTTGGGTATATAGAAAAGAAAAGTAGTGAATTAGTCGAGGAGTAAAGAAAACACAGAGCCAAGCTTTTAAACGATTTCACTATCCCCGCTGCGATTTCTGGTTTACTTTTATAGGTATCTCCTTCTTTTAATCTTTCTTTTGGTTTGTAGACCTCGCTTATTAACGGGATTGTCATGCCTTCAATCAACCCATAGGCGTTGACACTCACGATCCCGTTCTCTACTTTTCCGATATTTCCGATGTATTGTCTTTTCACATAATCCGTCGTTTTTCCTTTCTTATTATCCCCCGTTTCGTCTATTATTATGGTAATCTCTCTTCCCCCTAACACGGATAATATTAATTTCAATCTCCTTTCTTTTAGATCCTTGGCTAACCAGGGTGAACTCGTCAGAAAATGGTGTAATTCTTGTTCATTTTCTAATCCTACTCTCCCCCTCTGACAGAAGAGGGATATCCTCGACTTTAACCAACAAATCCAAGAACTATCTCTAGAACAATTAGAAACTTTAGCCGAAGCGCTGCTCGATTTTACCAGCTTGACAGATCTGACCACTTGGTTATCGGAGACAGAAAGCTAAATCCCCAGAGGATGTCTGCTCGTCCTGCGTTAAATTTTTAAATACCGGCTTTTTTTCCTGTATTTATTTAACCATGGCCACTAGCGATATCTCCAATTCTACCCACTCGTCCCCAAAATCCCTGCCAAAACTGGGACTTTTCACCATGTTTCGCTTAGGACTCTTTCAGATGGGACTAGGTATTATGTCCCTGCTGACTTTGGGGGTTCTCAATCGGATTATGATCGATGAGTTAAAAGTTTTACCCTTTCTCGCCGCTGCTGCGATCGCTATGCACCAGTTTGTTAGTCCAGCACGCATCTGGTTTGGGCAAAGATCCGACGGTAAAACTATTTTCGGTCATCATCGCAGCGGTTATGTCTGGATTGGGGCGGCAGTTTTTACCGCTTTAGCTTTTATTGCTTTGCAGGTAGTCTGGCAATTGGGACTTAGTATTCAAACTTCGGGATGGAATACCATTTCCTACGCTTGGATTGCCCTCTTAGCCTTAATTTTCGCCCTCTACGGACTAGCTTTAAGCGCCAGTTCCACCCCTTTTGCTGCCCTCTTGGTGGATGTGTCCGATGAAGATAATCGATCGCAATTAGTTGCTATAGTTTGGTCAATGCTGATGGTGGGAATTGTCGTCGGGGCGATCGTTAGTTCTCGTTTGCTGGATACTCCCAATATCTGCGGTACAAATATTTTGACCTATGATCCGACTCAATCAGCCCCCATAGCCAATATTCCGCAACTACAGGCGACAATTAACCCCGTGTTCACGATTATGCCCGCTATCGTTTTCGTTCTCTGTATTTTAGCGACTTTTGGCGTAGAAAAAAAATATTCTCGTTTTAGTAGTCGGTCCACTCTTGTGCAAAGAGAGGATCAAATTACCTTCAAGGATGCGTTACAGGTTCTCACCGCTAGTCGGCAAACCGGTTTATTTTTCACCTTTCTGCTGATGATGACTTTGAGTTTATTTATGCAGGATGCAATTATGGAACCGTTTGGGGGCGAGGTTTTTGGGATGTGTATCGCCCAAACCACCCAATTAAACGCTTTTTGGGGAACCGGAACCCTTTTTGGTATTGCTGCCACGGGATTTATGCTCATTCCCCGCGTCGGTAAACAAAAAACCACTAAATATGGCTGTATTTTTGCAACAATTTGTTTTATTCTCTTGATTTTTGCTGGCTTTTCTGCTGACCAAAGTTTATTAAAATCAAGCTTGCTCTTTTTCGGTTTAGCTTCGGGAATGATTACTGCTGGGGCTACCAGTTTAATGTTAGATTTAACCGCTGCCGAAACCGCAGGAACTTTTATCGGCGCTTGGGGATTATCCCAAGCGATCGCCCGGGGATTAGCCACGGTTTTAGGCGGTACGATTTTAAATATCGGTAAAGTTATCTTTTCTAGCCCGGTTTTAGCCTATGGCTTAGTTTTCCTCGTGCAAGCATTGGGAATGATCCTAGCAGTTTGGTTATTAAGTCGCGTCGATGTCAAGGAATTTAAGGAAAATGCCCGAGCAGCGATCGCTACGGTCATAAAAGGAGAGATCGACTAGCAAAAGCAAGCAAAAGTGAGATAACAGGAGAATTAGCCCGATCGGGGGAAGTTGATTAGCAGCTTTTTTCCTATCCTAAAAGTAGAGAAGAAAACGAAAGAGGAGGCTAAAACGATGAAAAGGACTTTAATGATTGCCCTAGGTTCCCTAGCTTCCTTACTGCTGATTAACCCCGTCGGTGCGGAAAATCCCCGACAGGTGCAACAATTATTGAATACGGGGGAATGTCCGGGGTGTGATCTCCGGGGTGCCGATTTAAGAGGGGCGCATCTAATCGGTGCAGATTTGAGAAAAGCGAATTTACAGGGAGCTAATTTAGAGGAAGCTAACTTAGAGGGCGCAGATTTGACCGATGCTAACCTAGAAGGCGCAAATTTAACCGCAGTTCTTCTGACTAATGCCAGTTTAAATCAAGCTAATCTCAATGGAGTTAATTTCACCAGTGCCATGATCTATGATGCTGATGTGACGGGTGCGTCAATGGGGGGAATTAACTTGACAAATGCTCAGATTTATGGTACTGGCATCGCTGTGGGTGGTGAAAATCCTTAGATGTTCTTGTCCTCAAAATATAGTTAATTTTGTAACAGATGCAGGTGTTGCGTCTGTTTTTTTATACACTTTTACTAAATAGTTTGAGTTATAAAATAACCGGCATGACTCAACCCACACCGCGCTCTAGTGTCTTAATTGTCGATGATTTGCCCAATAATGTGCGGCTATTGTCGATTATGCTCACCGAGAAGGGATATCAGGTACGCAAAGCGATTAATGGACAGATGGCCCTGAATACAGTGCGATCGCTAATTCCCGATCTGATCCTCCTCGATATTAATATGCCCGATCTCAATGGTTATCAAGTTTGTGAACAGTTAAAAGCTGATGAAAAAACCAGAGAAATTCCCGTGATTTTTATCAGCGCTCTTGATGATGTCTTAGATAAAGTCAAAGCTTTTCAAGTGGGAGGTGTTGATTATATTTCTAAACCTTTTCAAGGGGAAGAAGTCATGGCCCGCATTGAAAATCAATTAACTATTTCTCGTCAAAAAAAACAACTCCAAAACGAAATTAAAGAACGTCAAAAAACTGAGGAAACTTTAGAAATTTATCTTCATGCTGTCTCTCACGATCTCCGCAATCCCGTGATCGGGATGTCAATGATCTTAAATAATTTAATTAAAAATTCTCAGGGAGAAACTAAAGAAGTATCCCGGAAGATTTTACAACAGATGGCCAACAGTTGCGATCGACAATTAACTTTAATTGATTCTCTTGTCGAAACCCGACAAAATGATCTTTGGGGAGTTTCCCTAGCACTAAAGCCTTTATCTCTCTACGAAATCGGTCAACAGATCGGTCAGGAATGGGAGTTAAGATTAAAGGAAAATCAAGCAACTTTAATTAATAACTTTTCCCCCGATTTACCCTTAGTTAATGCCGATGCTCACCATCTCTGGCGAGTTTTTGAGAATTTATTAGCCAATGCCCTTAAACACAATCCCCAAGGAATAATTATCACTTTATCCGCTAGACTAGAGGGTAATTGTCTCTGGTGTAGCATTGCCGATAATGGGGTGGGAATTAGCGAAACCCAGAGAAAACAATTATTTGATCGCTATCAAAAAGGCAATAATAATAATCAGATTAGTTTAGGACTAGGTTTATATCTATGTCGTCAAATTATCCATGCTCACGGAGGCGAAATTGGCATTATGAATAATGATGAAAAAGGTTCACAATTTTGGTTTACTTTGCCCTACTAAGCTGTTGACTAAGTAGGTAGATGTTAAAAACTTTCAGACACCCCCCTTATCAAGGGGGGATCCCCCCGCCTATCGGCACCCCCCTTATCAAGGGGGGCAGGGGGGATCTATCTTCAATTTAATTATAACCAGCTACTTATCTACATTACTCGTTAAGACTGTCTATGAGCAGGGAGAGGCAGTTTAAACATTTGTTTTTTCCTGTTACCGGGGAAAGAAACAGCTAAGATCTATCTAGATCAACTATCTTCACTTGCCATGGCCGCTAATGCCGACTATTCTGCCCATTCTAGCCTTAACTTGCAACAACCTTGGCATACCTATCCGGTGGAAACCACCCTATCTATCCTCGGTAGTTCGGCTGTTAATGGCCTCAATAGGGAGCAAATCGCCCAAAGAATTAAATATTATGGCAAAAATGAACTAAAAGAACGTCCAGGGCGCAGTAATTGGCAAATTCTCCTAGATCAGTTTACCAATATTATGCTCCTCCTCTTAATTGCCGTGGCCATAATTTCCGGGGGACTAGATTTACTGGCATTACAGCGCGGTCATCTGGCTAAAATTGGTGTTCCCTTCAAAGATACGATCGCTATCTTAACAATTGTCATCCTCAATGGTATCCTCGGCTATCTGCAAGAAAGTCGTGCCGAAAAAGCTCTGGCCGCTTTAAAAAAACTCTCCTCTCCCCAAGTTAATGTTATCCGCGAGGGTCAACGCAGAGAAATAGATGCGGTTAATCTCGTCCCTGGGGACATCATGCTGATTGAAGCGGGAACCCAAATCAGCGCCGACGGCCAAATTATCGAAGCTTTTAACCTGCAAATTCGCGAATCGGCCTTGACAGGAGAGGCAAATAGTGTTAATAAATCCGCCTCCATTGACCCCTTAGACAGGGATACTCCCCTTGGCGATCGCTTAAATTTTGTCTTTACTGGAACAGAGGTACTGCAAGGCCGGGCTAAGGTCATCGTTACCAATACGGGGATGACCACGGAATTAGGCAAAATCGCTCAAATGTTAGCAACAGTCGGCAATGAACCCACTCCTCTCCAAAAAAGAATGACTCACTTGGGTAATGTCCTTGTTGCTGGTTCTCTCATTCTAGTGGCCCTGACTATTACCATCGGCCTGATCAATGCCGGTTGGTCGGCCCTAGAGGAATTAGTGGAAGTTTCCCTTAGTATGGCAGTAGCCGTCGTTCCCGAAGGATTACCCGCAGTTATCACCCTAACTCTCGCCCTAGGTACCCAACGCATGGTCAAACGTCAGGCCTTGATTCGTAAACTGCCGGCAGTAGAAACCCTTGGTTCCGTTAATGTGATCTGTTCCGACAAAACCGGGACGCTAACGGAAAATAAAATGACCGTGCGGGAGATAGAGACAATTAATCGCAATTTTTCGGTGACTGGAGAAGGATATAGCCCAAAAGGACAATTTTTAGACACCGAGCAACGGGCGATCGATCCCAAAACCGATCTAGAATTACATCATCTCTTAATTGCCAGTGTCCTCTGCAACGATGCCAGTTTAGACCTCGATAACGGTCAGGATAGCATTTTAGGCGATCCCACGGAAGGAGCCTTATTAGTTTTAGGGGCGAAAGCGGGATTAAATTTATCCCTAACCAAGCAAGAGTTCCCTAGAATCGCTGAAATCCCCTTTTCTTCTCAAAGAAAGCGAATGTCGGTCATTTGTCAAGGAGTCAATCCCGTACTATTTACCAAAGGTTCCCCAGAATTAATCCTTGAACAGTGTCTCTCCTATCAATCGGGATTAGAAAGTCTTCCTTTTGGGGATAGGGAAAAAGAAAAAGTCTTAGTCGCTAACAATGCTATGGCTAACAGGGGTTTACGAGTCTTAGGATTGGCCTATAAAAACCTTATTTATCCACCAGAATCAACTGAAATCAGCGAAGATGCCCTAATTTGGTTAGGAATGGTCGGTATGATTGACGCAGCGCGACCGGAGGTACAAATCGCCGTGGCTAGGTGTCGAGAAGCGGGAATCCGTCCGATTATGATCACCGGTGATCATCAATTAACCGCTCTAGCGGTGGCTAAAAGTCTTGGTATTGCCCAAGCGGGAGCTTTAGTGATCTCAGGGCGAGAATTAGATAAATTATCACCAATTCAGCTAGAAACCCTCATTGACAAAACTAACATCTATGCCCGTGTTTCCCCCGAACATAAATTAACTATTGTCCGCGCCTTGCAAAAAAAGGGTAAATTTGTCGCTATGACCGGAGATGGGGTGAATGATGCTCCAGCCCTGAAACAAGCAGATATAGGTATTGCCATGGGAATCGCCGGAACCGATGTCACCAAAGAGGCTAGTGATATGATTCTCCTTGATGATAATTTTGCCACTATCGTCGCTGCCACGGAAGAAGGGCGAGTGGTTTATAACAATATTCGCAGTTTTATTAAATATATTCTCGGCAGTAATATCGGGGAAGTGATTACTATCGCTGCTTCGCCTCTTTTGGGTTTAGCTACTCCTCTCACTCCCCTACAAATTCTCTGGATGAATTTAGTTACTGATGGTTTACCCGCGTTAGCTTTGGCAGTGGAACCCGCTTCTCCTAATATTATGCGTCGCCCTCCTTTTAGTCCCCAAGAAAGTATTTTTGCTCGCGGTTTGGGCAGTTATATTGTGAGAATTGGGATTATTTTTTCGATTATTAATATCACTCAAATGTTAATCGCTGTGCGCTTGGATCCGCTTTTTGGTAATACCGGTTCATGGAAAACTATGGTTTTTACTACTCTCTGTTTAGCTCAGATGGGTCATGCCATTTCTGTGCGATCGAGCGATCATCTTACCATAGAAATGAATCCTTTGACTAATCCCTATCTTTGGGTAGCAGTAACCCTGACGACAATTTTTCAACTGATGTTAATCTATGTTCCTGCCCTGCGGGATTTTTTCGGTACTCAATTTTTAACTAAAGAAGAATTATTAATCTGTTTGGGATTTAGTACCTTGTTATTCGTTTGGGTGGAGTTAGAAAAATTATTTACCCGTTGGTATCATCGGCGATAACCAGAGAGTTTTTTTCATTGTTCAGTAAACAGTGAATTGAAAACTCAAATCTCATAACTGATAAACCCCATCCACAGGGAAAAACCTTGTTTGGCTTTTTCAGCTACGATTCTTATATAGCAATACTTTTAAGGCTTAGTGGCTTGGCCGTAAAATTCCAGTTCTCTAGCTGATTGCGATTTGGCTTACTATTAAAAATTGTTTTGATCTAAGATTGAATCAGCAATATTTTATTGGGAGTATCAAACAATGGAACCAGTTTCTCTGATTATCGCCGCCTTGACTGCTGGTGCGGTTACTGCGGCTAAAGATACGGCGGAAAAAGGCGTTAAAGATACATATCAAGGTTTGAAAACCTTGATTAAGCGTAAGTTTGCTAATGATGCTTTAGCACAGGCAATGGTAGAGGCAAAACCAGAGGATATCAAGAAAGCTGAAGGTTTGTTAAAAGATAAAATTGTCGAAGCCGGGGTTGATAAAGATAATGAAATCACTAAATTAGCCCAAGATTTACTAGACAAGCTCCAAGAACAACCCGGTGGACAACAAATTATCACCCAAAATATCAGTAATGTTAAATATGCTGCTACCTCTGGCACGGGTAATGCTAGTATTAGCTGCATCACCGAGCATGGCACATCTAAGGATGACTGAGACTGTATTTTAATTAATCAGGATGGTTGATATGTCAGAACCAAGCGAAATTCAACAAAATATTACAGAAGCTCAATATGCTGCTGCCTCTGGGACTGGCAATGCAACCATCACGATTACCAATTACTATTATCGAGAAGAAGCAAGAATAGCCCCTGCTGATTCTGCCGATGTTGCCGATGATAAACTGCCCTGTCCCTATCGTGGCTTGTTTCATTTTGGGCCAGGAGATGCAGAATACTTTTTTGGGCGCAAAAGCTTTATTAAAACCCTATTTCAGGCAACCCAAACCCGTAATTTTATCCCCCTATTAGGTGCGTCGGGAAGTGGTAAATCCTCGGTAGTTTTTGCGGGATTAGTCCCCAAATTGCAACAAGAAAGTCACTGGCAGTTTACCCATTTTCGTCCCGGTTCTGACCCTTTTCATGCCCTAGCTTTAGCATTAGTTCCCCTTTATACAACTAATCTAAATGAGACAGAACGCCTCGCCCAAGCGCGTCAGTTAGCCAATTATTTGCGTGATGGCGACATTCCTCTAGCTGATGTTTTTGCCCAAATCAAACACAATTATCCCAGTGAACGGGTACTGCTAATTGCCGACCAATTTGAGGAACTTTATACCCTCTGTCCTGATGAAACAATCCGCCGTAATTTTCTCGATAAATTAACTACATTCCCCTTTGAAAGGGTAGGAATGGTGTTGGTATTAACTATGCGGGCGGATTTCTTGGGGAATGCTCTTTCCTATCGTCCCTTTGCCGATGTCTTACAAAATACTGACTTGAAATTGGGGCCGATGAACCGAGAAGAACTCACAGAAGTTATTGAAAAACCGGCGCAAAAATTGGGGGTGACATTTGAAGCGGGACTGGTGGAGCGCATCCTCGATGATGTGGAGAGTGAGCCGGGGAATTTGCCATTACTAGAGTTTGCCTTAACGGAATTGTGGCAGCGGCGACAGGGCAAAGAATTAACCCATCTGGCATATACAGAAATTGGCGAAGTGCAGGGTGCTTTGGCCCGCCATGCCAATGAAGAATATGACAAGCTGAGTGAGGCGCAACGGAAAGAGGTGCGGCGCATTTTCATCCAATTGGTACGCCCAGGGGAAGGCACAGAAGATACGCGGCGGCTGGCGACAAAAGCGGAATTGGGGGCGGTAAATTGGGCGCTGGTGAAACAATTGGCGGATGCGCGTTTAGTTGTCACCAGTCGCAGTGAAAAGGCACAGGTGGAGACGGTGGAAGTGGTGCATGAAGCACTGATTCGCAATTGGGGGGAATTGCGGGGCTGGATGGATACAGACAGGGTTTTTCGCGCTTGGCAAGAGCGATTAAGGGCAGGAATGTATCAATGGCAACAGATAGAAAATGGAGACGTAACTGGATGGGATGAAAGCAGATTGTTGCGGGGTACAGCGTTGGCGGAGGCAGAAGAGAAGCTGAAACAACGTCCAGAGGATTTGAGCGAAGGGGAGCTATTTTATATCCAAGTAAGTGTAAAACTGCGAGACAAAGAACAAAGGCGGCGAGAACGTGTAAGACGACAGACTGTTTATGTTTATGTACTAGCAGGAGGTTCGATTTTGATTTTAGCTTTGGGTATATTGATTCAATGGCAGAACGCCGAAAAGCGAAAAGAAATAAATAACCTTGAACGACAACTAGAGTACGAGATAGAGTCCGCGAAAGAACAAGTAGAGTCCGCGAAAGAACAAGGGAGGACAAGCAAAATTCATGAGAGAGGGAGAATGTGTTACCAACTCCTAAGAGATAGGAATTGGAAACAAGGTTATGGAACGGTTGAGGAGTATGAAGAAAACAAAAGAAGGTTTGATTATTGTGAGTCGGAATGGGGTAAATAAAAGTAACACCGTGTGCGACTTTTTCAAAACTCTGATTTCACAAGTATTTCAAAGATACGGACTTGGCACGTTATTAGTGTCAGTTTCAGTCCTGACGGCAAGACTTTGGTGAGCGGTAGTCGGGACAAAACTATCAAACTCTGGAATGTAAAAACAGGCAAAGAAATCCGCACCCTCAAGGGGCATGATAGCTATGTCTATAGCGTTAATTTTAGTCCCGACGGCAAGACTTTGGTGAGCGGTAGTTGGGACAAAACTATCAAACTCTGGAATGTAGAAACAGGCAAAGAAATCCGCACCCTCAAGGGGCATAATAGCCGTGTCAGAAGCGTTAATTTTAGTCCCGACGGCAAGACTTTGGTGAGCGGTAGTGAGGATAAGACAATCAAACTGTGGAATGTAGAAACAGGCCAAGAAATCGGCACTCTCAGAGGGCATAATGGAATTGTCTTAAGCGTGAGTTTTAGTAGCGACGGTAAGACCTTAGCTTCTAGTAGTTATGACAATACAATCAAACTGTGGAATGTCGAGGGAAAAGAAATCCGCACTCTCTCTGGGCATAATAGGGAAGTCAATAGCGTTAATTTTAGTCCCGACGGTAAGAAATTAGCGACCGGTAGTGGTATCTTGATATCTGTTAGAGACAACACAATCAAACTATGGAATGTAGAGACAGGTCAAGAAATCCGCACCCTTCCCTTGCAACTCTACGAGAACACTGGGCATGATAAAAGTGTCACTAGCGTGAGTTTTAGCCCTGACGGTAAGACATTAGCTTCTGGTAGTTATGACGAGACAATCAAACTGTGGAATGTAGAGACAGGTCAAGAAATCCGCACTCTCACTGGGCATAATAGTAATGTCAATAGCGTGAGTTTTAGCCCCGACGGTAAGACATTAGCGACCGGTAGTGATGACGGCACAATCAAACTGTGGAATGTAGAAACAGGGAAAGAAATTCGCACTCTCACAGGGCATAATAGCACTGTCACTAGCGTGAGTTTTAGCCCCGATGGTAAGACATTAGCGACCGGTAGTAGTGACGGAACTATCAAACTGTGGAATGGAGAATATGGTTGGGGTTTAGATGGTTTAATGGGGCGGAGTTGCGCTTGGGTACGGGCTTATTTGCACAATCCTAATTCTGGTGTTAAGGAGGAGGATAGGCATTTGTGTGATGGGATTGGGGGTAAATAGTCAGTATCAGGATTTTGAGGATTAGAGGATTTTCAGGATGCTCAACCTTAAAAGATTGTTGGGAGTTTCCAAGTAAATAATCCAGTTAATCCTAAAATCCCGTTAATCTTGGTTTAGACTTCTTTGTGAGGATACAGAAGGATTGTAGGACGATGCAGAAGCATTTTAGGGCGATGCAGAAAGATTGTAGGACAATGCAGGACTTAAACGCTTTAATGGGGCGTAGTTGCGATTGGGTGCGGGTTTATTTAGAGAATAATATTAATGTCAGGGAGGAAGATAGGCATTTGTGTGATGGGATTGGTACAAAGAATTATCGGACTAAGGAGATTTTGCCATGACTTCCACGAAAGAATAGAGCTAACCAGCTAGGGTAAAATTAGGGTTTCGGCTTATCCTCAACTCAGCTTACCTAGGAATAGGCCGATTTATTTTGCTAAGGCTATATTTTGAGCAACTTTTGTCAATTTAGCCACAAACAGAAACATAAATCGTAGGTGCGTTAGCCAAAGCGTAACGCAGCAATTTATAGCGTTTCCTGTTCGCAAGAGGTACATTATCGATGTTGAAAAGTTTAATTAGCAAAGGTTAACTTGTGCCACACAGGTGTGAGAACTGCTATAATGCTCTTCTGGGACTTTCGGAAATTCCTGACCGAATCCAGATTCTGAAACCCTTGGTTGACAAGTGATCGCTAACTTTTTTTCTAATAAAAACTCAAATTTCGGGTTTCTGTTAGTTAGCGATAGCTTGAAGGCTTACCCCATAAGAGAGCTAGAGTTTAGAGACTGTAAGACTTTTGCCAGAGTCCCAGAAGAGCTTTATACTAAATCCGGTTATTGAAAACTGATTATCTATTACCCGGATTTAGTATGAGATATTATAGAGAGGTCTCCAGAAGTCAAATCGTAATCAGGAGTTAGTATATGCAAGCAATCCTTTTAAGCCGTGAAGAAGTTGCTCAACGTGCAGAGAAACTGTACGAAAGCAGAATCCGCCAAGAGGTGGAAGTTGAAGAAAAAATTGGCAAGATGGTCATCATTGACATTGAAACAGGTGACTACAAAGTTGATGAAAATGGCTTACACGCTGCTGACTTATTGAGCGAGAAACACCCCCATGCTCGGCTCTTTGGGATCAAAATTGGCTACAACGTTGCTGCCGCTGGTAATGATTCGTTAGTAGTGGCGTAGCCCTCTTGCTTACCTGCTATGAATTATGTAAAATATTTATTAATAAAAATAATTGGAACCCGATCAGTCTTTAAACCTCTAGCTTGATCATGACTTTTCTGATAAATATCTTTTTCTGGCTCCTGTCTGGCTTACTCAAATATCAGCTCTGGTAGGGTGCGTTCCCTAATGCAAGTATAGTTATGGTTTTCAGCGAATTGTGGGATGCCATGTCGCAGTAAGGTTTTTGCCTTGTGGTGATAGGCTATTCTCCCTAACGACCGTACAGCCGGCTTGCTTTTTGCTTCGGTAATATGGAATAAGATGATAAAACTCCCAATCGAACTTTCAAAACCCACTCCCCTCCGACGGCTGGCAATGGCAAAACACAAAGCCTGCTTGACCCACAGCGTGCCGAATGCCTTTGGTTAGCTATGGCTGTAGCCACTCTCTGGACGGTTATGCTGGGTGGAGAAGCGGAAAATCAATCTCCTGAACCCAATTTAGAGCAACTTCCCCCCCAACATACTGTCTTTAGTAAAACTCTCCACCTCAAACCCTTACGTCAGCTTTCTTGTTTTCTTCTGGGTTCTATTACCCTAGTTGCTGATTTACTGAAAGGTTTGTCGATTCACCTTCATCGGAAATTTTGGGTCTGAAACCCCGCCGTTCTAGGTTGGCTTTACGTTAGAATTAAAAGGCCAGTCTCGAAAACCAAGTGGACGGCGCAGCACCTTGAAAACTCGGCTTAGGGGGTTCCGACCGGAAAAGCTTGGCTGGGTAAAAAGTCGCGCGCAACAAGTACAAGAAGCTATAGGCGGTCAACGTACCGTGGGACACACGGAATCGGGCTTCTGAAATGGGGCGAAAGTCTGTGGACTCTGTGTAAGACAGTACATGGTTTTTTAACTGTGGTATG
>NZ_JADBUZ010000032.1:0-6897 GCF_020245305.1 Microcystis sp. M20BS1
AATCGTTAAGCCAGAGGAGGTGGAAAGAGCCGTAAACTTGATTAACAATCGTCCTCGAAAATGTCTTGACTATCGTACCCCGAATGAGGTATTCTATAAAGGTAGATCAGACAGTGATGCAATTCAGACTTGAATTGGCCAGTTTATCCAATCTTACCTAATGATTGTATAGCTGCTTTAATGACATCTACTCCTAAAAATCAAGATAATTTTAGATGGGCATCTTCTCCTCATTTTTCATATTGAACCCTTGAGGCATTGGAGGATTTTACGGATTTTTGTATTGAAGCATACAGCAATAAAAACATACGAGATAAGCTAGAAGCTAAATGGCAATGGCATATTGATAATCATAAGCTAAGAGGAATTATAGACATGACTCTATTATATCTATGGTCTAAAGACAATCCCAAAGTGGCTAATCTTACTACAGTCATAAATAATAATATGACACTAGATCACAATATTAATTCATCAACTAATTACTTAGAGGATGAATACCAAATGCAATTTGGTTTAAAAAAACTTATATTCAAAAATGGAATTCCTTATGGATATAATAAAAATTTAAATAAAGAGATAAAATTTTTGTGCATTCATTGTCAGGGAAGGGCTAAAAGCGTGATGAGATTTCTGTATTATAAACAATTAAGAGATTTTTATTATATTGGAAACCTTGTTCAAGCAACTAAAGCAAAAATGAAGCTCTTAATCAAAAAGATTATAAGTAATAAATGAAAATAATAAAATTTGGAAGGATGTTGCAAATGGATGGCATTTTCTTTAAACCAGATTAAAAATTTAATCT
The DNA here is from genome assembly GCF_020245305.1 of Microcystis sp. M20BS1. NCBI lineage: Bacteria > Bacillati > Cyanobacteriota > Cyanophyceae > Chroococcales > Microcystaceae > Microcystis > Microcystis sp. M20BS1. The sequence continues at coordinate 809 of NZ_JADBUZ010000032.1, forward strand.
GGTAAAACATGAGTAAAGTTGTTTGTTGATATCCTTTCTCAAATAGTGCTACCCTATGTACACAATGTGTACACAACGAGAGAGACTATGGATAAGCATGACATTGAGAAAATTGGGGTGCGAGAATTTCGGAGCGAACTCCCTAAATACATATACGGTGAGACTCCCGTTGAGGTACTACGTCACGGTCATACTGTTGGGTTCTATTTCCCCGTTAAACAGGGGAGTAAAAGCGCCGATATCGCTGCCTTACAAGCGGTGGCCGCTCAATTTGAGTACCTGTTAAGTCAAAAGGGAATTTCCGAGGACGATATTGTTCGTGAGTTTCGTCAGATGTGTGAAGCGGACAGAGCGAATCAGAGAAAGGATTTAGGCGGGTGAGACTCAAATTCCTCGTTCTCGACGCTAATATCATCATAAGAAATAGACATCTCCAAAAATCTATGCTCCAGTCCTAGCAATGGTATTCCTACTTGGTAATGCGATTTCTTATCCCTTTAGCTAAACAGCAACATTGCTCCTATGAAATTAGCCCCCATCCCAACAAAACAGTACATCGAGCAACGAGACGAAGAATATTGGCTCGAAGGAACTCGTATCTCCCTTGATTCAGTTGTCTATTCTTTCTTAAACGGAGAATCGCCCGAAAGCATTGCCCAAAATTTCCCAATCCTTTCCCTCGAACAGGTTTATGGTGCGATCGCTTTCTATCTGGCCAATCGAGAGCTTGTCGATGCCTATCTGAAAAAGGGTGAAGCCGAGTTTCAGCGACTACAACAGTCTTGTAGAGAAAAGAGTCCTTTGCTGTACCAAAAATTGAAGGCGGCTCAAGCCAAGAAGTAGAAAGCAGCATGACAAAAATTCGCTTTCAAGCTGATGCCGATCTCAGACAGGCAATTGTGACTGGCGCAATCCGCGGACAACCAAATCTGGATTTTCAGTCAGCCAATGAAGCAGGGCTTGAAGGAATAAAAGATCCAGAAGTTTTAACCATTGCAGCACGGGATGGTAGGGTGCTGGTCAGGCACGATCGCAAAACCATGCCGACTGAGTTTGGTCAATTCATCTTGTCGCAAACGAGTTCTGGTGTTCTAATTCTTTCTCAGAATCTTCCAATCGGCGAAGCGATCGATGCAATTATCTTAGTGTGGGAAGCATCTACGGCTGAGGAATGGATCAATCAGATTATGACTTTTCCATTTTAAGTGGCTACGCTATCTGGCCAAACCCTTGTAGGTGGAAGACTTGGCACAGGGAATTAATTGGGTATTAGAAGATACAGAAAGGTATAACCAATTGTGCATTCGGGCAAGGCAAAAAGTGGAGCAAGAATTTACTCTTGAGATTCAAGCATCTAAGTATTTAAAGCTGTATAATGAAACATTGTAATATAAGCAACCTCGAAAAATTGCCTCTCTTTTCAATAACAGAAGCCTAAAAGCGCCTATAGCGTTTCCTGTTCGCAAGAGGTATATTATCGATGTTAAAAAGCTTAATTAGCAAAGGTTTAACTGTGCCACACAGGTGTGAGAACCGCTATATATCACTACACTACCCCTGGTGGTCTCCTGACTTTTCAAACATCCTCTAAGAAAAACATGGGACAATTAAAATTATTTCTATTCGGGGAAGTTTCTTAACTAAAAAGACTTTTAGTCTTTAGATAATATTACGTCTAGAGCTGCTGTTCACCGATTACTGACCTAGGAAATTAACTTTGCACGATTACTTAATTTCTACGGGTTCTAAATTATCAGCAGGAGTAAAACCAAAGAGACGGGAATAAAAATAAAATTCTGCATCTAATGCTCGTTTTATCGATTCAGCTTGACGAAATCCATGTTGTTCTCCAGCAAAGGGAACGTAAGCAACGGGTAAACCTTTCGCTTTTAAAGCTTCTACCATCATTTCCGCTTGATTGGGTGGAACCACTTGGTCTTCTAAACCTTGGAAAAAGATCACCGGACAGGATAACTGACTGGTAAAATGAATAGGCGATCGCTGATAGTAAATTTCCTTTTCTTCAGGATAGCGTCCCACCAATTTATCTAAATATCTCGACTCGAATTTATGGGTATCGGTGGCTAAAACCTCTAAATCACTAACTCCGTAATAACTAGCTCCTGCTTTAAAAGTATCATGAAAAGTTAAGGCCGCTAAAGTTGTATAACCACCGGCGCTGCCTCCAGAAATTGCCAATCTTTCCCCATCGACTAATCCCTGATTAACTAAATATTTTGCCCCGTTGATGCAGTCTTCCACATCGACAATTCCCCAATTTCCCAGCAAACGCTGACGATATTGACGACCATAACCCGTACTACCGCCATAATTAACATCTAGATAGCCAAAACCGCGACTGGTCCAGTATTGCACCCGCAGACTTAAACTAGAGGTCGCCGCGGCCGTCGGTCCACCGTGACTTTTGACTAAAAGGGGCGGTAATTCGCCATTGGGGGCGGTATAATCGGGGTTTTTGGGGGGATAATACCAAGCATAGGCCGTTAGTCCCTGACTGGTGGGAAAAGCGAGCATTTCTGGAATCGAGAAATAATCGCTAGAAATAGTTAAATTACTAGAAGATTTGAGAATTTCTCTCGTTCCTGTGGTTAAATCCATTGAGATAACTGCTGTTACTTCCCTGAAAGAACCGCCAATAAAAACTATTTTGTTCTCGCTAACTTGTAGGGAAGAAATGTTAGTATCATCAGTAATAATTTCTTGAAATTCTCGATTAACAGTATCGATACTTCCTAAATACCAACGACCATCTTTTGTATAGCTACAAATAATCTGTGATTCCCTGGCAAAGCCGTAGTTAGATAAACCAAAAACCCAATGAGGATAGGCAAATTCAGCCTCTATTGGTTCGAGAACTGGTTCGATTTGTTCATCGTGGTTAAAGCAATAAAAGTTCCAGAAATCATTGCGATCGCTGGTAAAATATAACTGTTCATCGGCGGACCAGCGCGGTTCACATACTGACTCATTTTCACCACCAGCAATGACCCGAATATTACTCAAATAAAGATTATTAATATCGGCCACCCAGAGAAAAGAACTATCCCAGGGCATATTAGGATGATTCCAACTAATCCAAGCTAATCGAGAACCGTCGGCACTTAAGCGAGGAGAGGTATAAAAATCGTCGCCTGATACTAAAGTTTTTATTTCTCCTGTATCCACATCGATGCTGACAATACTATTAACTGGTTCTCGATCTTTTTGGCTATGATCTTCACAAACACAGATTAAACGATTGCCAAATTTATCGAGAATTAAATCCGCATAACGACAGGAATTTTCTGGGGTCAGAGGTTGGGGTAAACTATCAGCAGTTTGGCGATAAATTCTTTGGTCAGCAAAATTACAAAAATAGATAATTCCGGCAACAATTAGATAGGAACCTCCCCCGTATTCATGGACACGAGTTCGCACATTAAAAGGCACTGGAGTGATGTCTGTAGTTGTGCCGTCGGGGTTTAATTTAACTAAAACATTTCGCCCCTTTTCCTGTGGTCTGCCTTCTAACCAGTAAATATCTTCTCCATCTAGAGTTACACCACCAAGACTAATCGATGCTGCCACAATTAGATCGGAGGTAATCGGTGATTTCCAGGAACCGTAAGCTGATATTTGATGAGACATTTTCGACTAAAGCAGTGATTCTAATGGTGAACTAACTTGATCAGAAACGCTGATAAATTAAGAGAATTCCGAGTAAACAGAACAAAGTAGGGATTAGGTGCATCCCTACCTGACTCTCTGTTTTCCTGCAATCGGAGCGGCGGGATTCGAACCCACGACCCCTACTACCCCAAAGTAGTGCGCTACCAAGCTGCGCTACGCCCCGATACTGAACCTTAACCATCATAGCGATAATCGCGGCATTTTGCAAGCTTTTTTTTTCTTCCTTTCTCCCCCATTCCCGGAATTAGCGGCCAGCTATCTAGCTAATTGGGGAATACGTCCTTTTAATCCCGTCATTAATTGCAGGGCAAACAATTTCAACGGGGGGAAACCGCGCATAATTGCCAATCCGAGACGACGGATGACAACGATAGGCGGCCAGTTATTGGAGAACAGGCGATCTAGAAAATCTGTGAAGCCTAAAATCGCTAAATTCTCGGATCTACGCCATTTTTCGTAGGATTTTAGGGTAGAAAGCGCTCCTATATCTTCTTGCTTTTCCGCTGCTTCCTTTAATACCTGCGCTAAAGCGGCTGCGTCGCGAATGCCTAAATTTAAACCTTGACCACCGACGGGATGACAACAGTGAGCGGCATCACCAATTAAAGCCAGTCGGGGTTTAACATAAGTATCACTCTGCATTAACTGTACGGGAAAGAGAGCGCGGGGACTAACTAATGCTATTTTTCCCAGTAATCCCCCCGTATATGCTTCTAATTTCTTGATAAATTCCGCTTCGGGCATTTCTTGCAGTTTTTTCGCTTCTTCATGGGGATTTGTCCAAACGATCTGACAGCGATTACCCTGGAGCGGTAAAATGCCCATCGGACCGGTGGGCCAAAATCTTTCAAAGGCGGTATCGTTGCGATCGAGTTGATGTTTAATGGTGAAAGCGACACAGGATTGCCAATATTTCCAACCTTTGGTTTTAATTTGCGCCCCTTGCCGGATAGCGGATTTGGCTCCATCAGCCCCGATAACTAATTTTGCGGTGATTTTTCGGGTTTGACCAGCTTCTTCCAAGGTGACAGTGGCTGTTTCTGCTCCGTACTCCACTTCTAACACTTTGGCAGGGGATAACCAATCAATGCGATCGCAATCTTGGCTGGCATTGTGCAGGGCGGTTAAAATCACTTGATGTTCGCCCACATAGCCCAAATAATCGGTTTTTAGCTCATCGACCACAAAGGGGACAAAAATCGGGTAATCGGCATCAGAAAGGCGAATATGACGAAATTTACCGATACTGGGCGAGATTTTATCCCAGATACCCAAGCCTGTAAAAATCCGGCTCGACATCAGCGAGAGGGCATAAGCTTGACGACGGGAGGCGGCCACCTCTAGGGGACGTTCCTCGATCATAGCGATATTTAATCCTGTATTTTTTAAAGCCACCGCTAGGGTGGTTCCGACTATGCCGCCCCCGACAATGATTAAATCGTAGTTGTTCCGTCCTAACATATAAATACTTTTCTCAAAGATAATCAGTGACTACACTGATCTATTCTGACACGATTTTCGGGGTTGCTGTCGGGTTTGATTGTATTCACCCCACCTAGCCATTGATAGACTTGAAAGGGTTTTGTCCGTGGTTGAGAGTTTCGGGTTATCGCTCTTCCTGGACTTCTGGAAGGGCGATAATACTAAATCTGGTTATTAAAGACTGATTATTGGTGGTGATTCGGTAGTAGTGATGGTGGCTTAATCCTTTGCTTTGCTGTGCATTGTAGTCATGGATAAAATACCAAAGGGTTCCCCAATGTGATTCTCCATTTTTTTAGAGAAAGATAGACTCTCTCTCACCAGCCGAGAAATCCTTTGTCGAAAGGTATTATTTAATCTTTCAATAGGATTAGTTTGACCAGTTTCTTTACCTACTGCCCGATAACGTTTACTAGGAATTCCTGTCTTATAGGACTCCCAAAAGTCTGTGTAAGCAACCGCGCATTGTCGGTAAACGCCTGGTAAACTAGCCCCAAAGTTTTTTGGCTGATTGACGACTCCTATCTCCGCGCATAGCAACCAATAATTTCCCTTGTTTTTCTATCAATTAACCGCCAAATATAAATATTTATCGTCTTAGAAAAAACAAAAGACCACATCTCATCATATTCTATAACTAATTTACCTTTTAGTTTGTCTGAAACCTTTATTTGACGTGGGACAGATGCCAATTTATTGTTGACATAATTTTGTAACCATGACCAACTTACCCCTGTTACTCTGGCAATTCCTCGTAAGGAAATTCGTTCGAGCAAGAGTTTATCAATTAATTGTTTGGTTTCCTCAGAGACGGTTTTATTAGTGGGATTGATCACAAACTGACGACCACATTCTTTACATTGACGTTTGGGTTTTCCATTATGAATAGAACCATTCTTAATCATATGGTGAGAACC
>NZ_JADBUZ010000033.1:0-7803 GCF_020245305.1 Microcystis sp. M20BS1
ACCCTATATTCTGGAAATCTTTGAGGAATGCTATCAATTTGCTAGAAAAGAGGCTCAAGTTAGAACTCAATTACCTCTTGATACTTTCCCCCCTATTCCCATTGGTTCCCTTGAACAAATTCTCGATGAAGATTGGTTTCCTACTAATGACCACGAGTAATATATAGAGGTAAATTATGGATAATAAAACCATGTACGAAGAAGACTTTTATCTCTGGATTAGAACTACTATTAATCAACTGCAAGCCAGACAGTTTGAGCGGGTAGATTTAGAGAATTTACTGGAGGAATTAGCAAGTATGGGAAGGAGTGAAAAGCGCACAATTAAAAATCTGTTAACCCGATTATTAGAACATTTACTTAAGCTCAAATATTGGGCGGCAGAAAGAGAGAGAAACGAAGGTCACTGGAAGGGAGAGATTAGAACTTTTCGTCTCGATATATTAGATGAACTTAAAGATAGTCCTAGTCTGAAACCCTATCTTTTAGAAATTTTCGATGAATGTTATCTTTCAGCCCGAAAAAATGCCAGTGACCGCTCTCAATTACCCCTCGATACTTTCCCCGCTATTCCCATTGGTTCCCTTGAACAAATTCTCGATGAAGATTGGTTTCCTGCGGGCGATAATCTGGAAATGTAGCCATCAGTTAGACTGCTCCATACTGCTCTAACAAAAAACAACTATCCCCCGATAGCGATCGCTAAAGGTCGAATAATTGTAAGTTTTTGTCAAGGGGTGCGGTCAGATCGAAGAATCATCGCTAGAATGAGCCTAATTGTCAGTGCGATGCCGAAGGCACTGCATAGCAGATCGCCGATCTTGTAGGGTGCGTTCCCTAATATGGCTCCCACTGCTCCAGCGATCAATTTTGGGGAACGCACCATGCCCATTGATTGAAGCTGTGGTCTAAATTTGATCGCCGATCGTGTAGTACGGGGCCTGGTGATGCTCACACAAATGATACTGAATTGCCAGATATTGGAGTTCACTACTGGCTAGATGCAGGAACGAGGCTGAAATACATTTTGAAAGTCTGGGTTGAGGATTAAAGAGCTTGCGAATTAGTAGTCAGGGTGGGCGTTTGCTCACCTTACTTTTTCATGCGGTAATATGGAATGAGATGGTGAAAGACTGAGACTATAGCTATGACGCTCGCATCAAATGAACAAACCGCTATCATTCGTACAGAGCGAGGACTGACAATCGCAGGAACCCGCATCACCCTCTACGATGTGATGGATTATGTGACTGCTCAATATCCACCTAAGTTCATTCAGGGATTATTTGATCTGACGGAAGAGCAAATTAACGCTGCCCTGGCTTATATTGAGGCTCATCGTGCGGATGTAGAGGCTGAGTACCAGCAAGTTCTCAAAGAAGCTGAAGAACTCCGACTATACTATGAAGAGCAAAATCGTGAGCGAGTTGCCCGTATTGCTGCTAAGCCGCCAAAACCTGGCACAGAAGCCATTCGAGCAAAACTTGAAGCGGAAAAAGCCAAGTTGGCATCACGGGCATGAATTTTCTAGTTGATCATAACTTACGAGGGCATTCTGTTGTCCTCGCCGGAGTCCTTGCTGCGAGTGGTTGGCTTGACTTGATCTCGATTCGTTTTATTCTGTTTGAAGAAGTTGGGTTAGCTGTCACGAGCGATGATCGTGTTGTTTGGCGGTATGCCCAAGCCAATCAGATGATCCTGATCACCGCTAACCGAAGTATGAAAGGCAAAGATTCCCTGGAGCAAGTGATGCGGGAGGAAAATACCCCCACATCATTACCCGTCGTGACAATCGGTAATATTGAGCGACTACTTGCCGAGCCAGATTATCGAGATCGTTGCGTTAACCGTTTGGTTGATATTGTAGTTAATATTGAAGATTATCAAGGCGCAAGACGCATTTTCATTCCGTGACGCGCCGAATGCTAGAGCCGTTGAAGTCTATCTGTAGGGACACGGCATAACGGGGTCTTTATACTGAATCGGTTTTTAATAGTATGATTAACTGCCAATCCAACTTGAAAAACCCGCTCCCTTCTCCATACTGCTGTAACAAAAAACAACTATCCCCCGATAGCGATCGCTAAAGGTCTAATAATTATAAATTTTTGTCAAGGGGTGCGGTCAGACAGAGGAATCATCGCTAGAATAAGCCTAATTGTCAGAAATTTAGTTAAACAAGGTTTTTGGCAATATGCTAATCTGGCTAACAGGCTTTTGGGCGTGATATAGGGAAAAGTTCTGGCGATTGCGCCTAAATGGAGTGATATACGGAAAGTTTCCACATATTGTTACTTTCAAGAGTGTTATACGGAAAGTTGACCTATAATATGTAGTTGGGCTGCTTCGTTTTTTGGTTGTGGCTGTCCTTGAAGGTGATTTGTTAGAATCACAAAGTTTTCGTTATTGAGATTTTTTATGCAATCCGGTCTCCGCAGTGGAAAGCTTACAAAATGGAAAGATGAGCGTGGATTTGGTTTTATTCAACCCGTTGATGGGAGTCAGGAAGTTTTTTTGCATATTTCTGAAATTAAAGATGCAACCCGTCGTCCACAAGAAAACGACACGATTTATTACCACTGCATAGTTGACTCAGATGGCAAAGTTCGAGCTTACAACGCATTTATTCTGGGAGCAAGAAACAAGTCAGAACCTTCAAGTAGTCGAACTAAACCCTCTGATGCCATCATTTCAAGCTTTCCGATAGTTGAGTTAGTTCTGTTATCGCTTCTGCCTTTGTTTGGAGCTATTCGTTTTACATGGACGACACGCAATCCCATTCCACTGATTCTTTATCCCGTAATGAGCTTAGTGACTTACGCTCTATACGCAGATGATAAATCTCGTGCTAAACGAAAGGATTGGCGAACTTCTGAACAAACGCTACATCTGTGTGAACTTGCAGGTGGATGGTTGGGCGGGTTTATTGCCCAGCGAATATTGCGCCATAAAGGTCAGAAAAAGTCTTATCAAGTCACTTTTTGGGCGATCGTGATCATTCATTATGTTGTATGGCTGTTTTGGCTGTTTTCGGGAGGAACGCTATGACGTATTGCGATTCTAAAAGCAGCAGTGCGATGCCGAAGGCACTGCGTAGCAGTACGCCAATCTTGTAGGGTGCGTTCCCTAATGCAAGTGCTACTGCTCCAGCGATCGATTTTGGGGAACGCACCATGCCCATGGATTGAAGTTGTGGGTTTAAGTGCGATGTGGGCTAATCTGGCTAACACGCTTTTGGGCGTGATATAAAGATAGTATGGGTGATGGTTTATCTGATGACAAAGAATGGATATGTGGGGGATGTCTTTCAGGCATTGCTTACGGCGTTGTCAGATCAGAATATGAAGAATGAATTGCGACACAACGAGAGCCTTACTGTTAAAGCGTTTTCAAGTCTGCTCTGATGCGCCATCATCTTCAAACTTGACAACGCCTGGCAAGCATTCAAGCCTGGATGTCTGTCATGGATTTAGAAACTTGGTATCAAGGGGGGAATTCTGGTTTTTTCCTATTTTGTCAAGACCTCGGTAGTTAGGGTATTTTCCGAAAAATAGGGCAGTTTTCAGGCTACCCTAACCAGAAAATTAATCGCCAAAATGGGAGATAATCGCGTCGGCAAATTCGGAACATTTCAGGGGAGGATTAACGGGGGGTTCCATCAGACGCGCTAAATCGTAGGTAACTTGTCGATTAGCGATCGCAGCTGCGATGCCTTTTTTAATCAAATCGGCCGCTTCTTGCCATCCGATGTATTCCAACATCATCACCCCGGAAAGAATCACCGAACCGGGGTTAATTCGGTCTAAACCGGCGTGTTTAGGGGCTGTGCCGTGGGTTGCCTCAAAAATAGCGCAAGCATCGCCAATATTCGCCCCGGGTCCCATCCCTAAACCACCGACAATCGCCGCTGCTGCGTCGGAGAGATAATCACCATTCAGGTTCATAGTAGCGAGGATCGAGTATTCATCGGGACGGGTTTGGATCTGTTGGAAGATACTATCGGCAATGCGATCGTTAACCATAATTTTATCTTTCCATTGCCCATTGCCATGGGTTTCCCAGATAGCATCGAGAACACTGGTCACTTCTTGGCAGATTTTGGCTTTTTTCTGGTCGGTGAGGGCATCATAACCCGGTTCTACCATGCGGGCGTTATCTTCGATGGTCAGATCAGGGTTTTTCTCCTTATTACTCAGGATCCATGATTCCATCTCGGTAACGCACACATCCCGGAATTCACTCTTAGCTAATTCATAACCCCAATCCCGAAACGCCCCTTCCGTATATTTCATAATGTTACCCTTGTGGACAAGCGTAACTTGATTTTTCGGTTTCGGTAAAGTCAGCGCTCGTTCGATCGCCCGGCGGACTAATCTTTGGGAACCCGTCTTACTAATCGGTTTGATCCCGATACCCGCATCGAGGGGAATTTGTTTTTTACCGTGTTCGGGAGTGGCGGGAATTAGTTCCGTGTTGAGATAATTAATCAGTTTATCGGCGATTTCCGTGCCTTGTTTCCATTCGATGCCGAGATAGATATCCTCGGTATTTTCCCGATAGACGATGACATCGAGTTTTTCCGGGGTTTTATGGGGGGAAGGGGTTCCCGCATAGTAACGACAGGGACGAACACAGGCATAAAGGTCAAAAATTTGCCGCAGAGCCACATTCAGGGAACGAATGCCGCCACCGATGGGAGTGGTCAAGGGACCCTTGATGGCTATACCATATTCTTTAATCGCTGTCAATGTATCTTGGGGTAGATATTGATAAGTCCCGTAGATTTCGCAAGCTTCATCACCAGCATAGACTTTAAACCAATGGATTTTCCTTTGACCACCGTAGGCTGTGGCGATCGCTGCATCGATAACTTTTGCGGTTGCGGGCCAGATATCGACCCCCGTACCGTCACCGCGAATGAAGGGAATGATGGGATCGTCGGGAACTAGAGGTTTTCCGTCAGAAAAAGTAATTTTCGAGCCTGTTGTCGGTGGGGTAATTTTTTCGTAGCTGACAGTCATGGGCTTCCAGAAACAGTATTTATCTATACGTTGGCAGTCTAGCGCCGTCAATATCTATACTCAGGCATTTTGGCTAATTTCTTAAAGATTCCCTTGCTGGCATCAACTTCGTACCTCACCATTAAGATAACTGCCATAGTTAAGACTTTTTTAAGCTGCCCACGTATTTAAATTGCTTGTTGAGATGAGGCAAGAGACTTCGCAGGAATTTGATGACACTTTACCTAAAATTGGGCTTTTCTAGGTTCTGTGTGAGCATGGTATAATGGTGACACAGAACAGGAGGTGGGTTATGTGGATAAATTTTGATCAACTCCTCGATTTACCGAATGTAACAGGGGTCAATTATCAAAAAACTGCTCAGACAATTTTCTTAAAGCTCGCTCTTTTAAATGAAACAATTGAATGTCCGAATTGCCATCAAATATATATACTACAAGAGCCGAAACCCCTTATCCATTAATGGATACACCCATTAACTTTTCTGAATGTACCCGTGGAATGGTAGTCATGTATATAATACGAGTCTCAACTTAGTTGGGGTTTAACAACCTTTCTAGGTTTTGTTCACAGTTCTCTTTATGGGAGAGAATATTTAATTTTTCAGAAAGATGTAAGGCGCGTTGCCAGTGATTAATAGCTGATTTAAGATCATGGGTTTTTTCTTCAAATTCTGCCAAAACAATTAAAGTCTCTAGTTCTATATATCTTTCTCCAATATCGAGGGCAATATCTAAAGCTTGATTAAGATATTGATAGGCTAGATCATCCTTTCGAGTGATACTATAAATTTCTCCTAATCCAGCACAAGCATGGGCAACACTCGCCACATCTGAAATAGCTAAAGCTTTTTTCTTTTGTTGCTTAAAGTATTTTTCAGACTCCTCAAAATTTGCTTGTTGCCAATAAATTGCGGCTAAATTTCCCAAAGAAAAAATAATTCCTGCTTCATCGGTTATTTGCTCGGATAAATCAAGACTTCTTTGAGTGTAATCCATAGCTTGATTCAAATCATTGATTCGCTGGTATGCTTCTCCTAAATTTCGTAAAGCTATTGCTTGATAAATAAGGTTTTTAATTTTTTCTGCCCATTTTAAGTATTTTTCTAAACAAGCAATAGTCTGGTCAATTTTTCCCTGATAACCATAACAATTACCCAGATTTAAATAAGCAACATTAATAATCTCAAATTTTTCGTCACAATCGGGAATAATCTCGGCTAGATTTAAAACTTCATTCAGTCCTATTTCAGCGCTTAAATATTCACCTTGTATTCCATCAATTGTTGCTATATTTCCTTTTCCTCTTGCTTTCCAAAGAGGATTATTTAATTGCTCGGCTAAGGATAAGAGTTTCTCCGCATAATTTTTTGCTTGGTCTAATTGTCCTAATTCTCGATACATATAACCAAGTTCACTTAAACAGAGAAAATCGGTTTCATTGTCAAGATTTCCTAATAATTCTTTACACAGTTTTATGCCCTCTTCATACTGTCCCCAGATGAGTAATTGTTTGTGCAAAGGTAAAGAAGTTGGATCATGAATTTCTAAGGGTAAAGAAAACAAAGATTTAGCTTCTTTATACCAACCTAATCGACATAGACAGAGAAATGCTTCCACATAACGACTTGCCCGTTCTTGAATAGAGAGCTGCTGTCCCATTTTATCCTTAATATGGCGTTCATAACCAATTAAATGCCAGATAAATGCGCCAAAATGTGCTTTTTCAAAATGACTTCCTGTCGCTCCTAAAATTTCCCCTTTTTGTTTAACTTGAGCTAGTTCTCCAAAAACAGTAAAATCGATACTTGTGAGACGTTCTTTGACTCTTAATTGAGGAGATTTAAAATCATTCTCGGAAAAACAGCGATCGCCCTTCTTAACCTCAGCTAAAAACGCGATCGCCTTCTCCTATCTACACAGTAAAACAGCGATCGCCCCTGATTAAGCAATAGCAAATTCTGTTAATTTACGACTTGCAGGATCATGAAATGCTAAAACAATATCTTCTTTGGGAATCCCTGCTTCTAATAATTGAGAGGTGATTCCTATTTCTGTCCAATCCTGTTCAATATAAACTCTTTCATTTTTAATACGAATATGAATCTGAATATTGTTGATTTTCTTTTTGTTTATCCAACCAATAGACATCCATAGATAATGATCATGATTTTCATCAAAAATTAAACAGGTTTCTAGTTTTTTTTTGGATGAGCTATTCGCAATTGTGTCTAGCTTTGTTAAGGTATTTTGAATAATTTGGCGATAGTTAGTTAGTTTATCCATTGGACAATCTCCTCTTTTTCGATGTTGACAACTAATAAATCTAATTGGTGTCTTTTAATAACGGCTTGAATAGATTTTCGTTGGAAAAAAGTCTCATAAATTTCATCTTTGATAGCCAGATAGATTTCTTGGTATTCATCTTGTCCTAATTGAATGAGATCACGATAAAAAATATATTGCCCCAAAGCCATTTCAAAGTCTTTCATCATTGAAGGGCCAAGAAAGCTTTTAATTTCAATGATAATTTTACGTTGTCTTTGTTCTTCGGAAATATATTTCTCGATCGCCAGGTCTGGATACAATTCAGCGTCTTCATCGGAAATTTTGGGTCTGAAACCCCGCCGTTCTAGGTTGGTTTTACGTTAGAATTAAAAGGCCAGTCTCGAAAACCAAGTGGACGGCGCAGCACCTTGAAAACTCGGCTTAGGGGGTTCCGACCAGAAAAGCTTGGCCGGGTAAAAAGTCGCGCGCAACAAGTACAAGAAGCTATAGGCGGT
>NZ_JADBUZ010000034.1:0-9942 GCF_020245305.1 Microcystis sp. M20BS1
ATCGTGTCGGTTTTCATGAGTTCGGTCTATCCCTCTGGTGCGTCGCTGGCTTCTGGAGGAGTATTTTTGACTTTTTTGGGGTTAATTGCCTTCAGACTGCCAATAAAGAGCGATTTTAGCCAATTCCATCGCTTTTTTAGTAAGGATAGCATCGAAGAAAAGCGGAAAGGAAGATAAGGAAATTATATCTCTACTGGCGAAAGTCGTCCCTCTACCGGTTCAAATTCGTCCTCTAGTAGCCAATTTTCCGCTTCCTCGTAACTCGCACCGGTAAATACCACCTGATAACCCTCAGAGGGATCGTACACGCGATAGTTTCCTGAAGATTCAGCCAGTAAAAGCAAGATATAGGGAGGAGATAGCAGCGGATCGATCCAAACCTCGGCAAAATTCCAATTATTATCAGCTAGGTTGGCTGCAGGGGATAACGTCCTAGGGGTTTTCTGCATCGATCTAATTTTTTCTAGAATGGGGAGAAAAGTAATTGCCATCAATCCATGATTCAGAGTATCTCGTCCTCTTGGTTTTCTGAGTATTCCTCGGCAGTTGCCGCAGGAATTTGCGCTATTTTAGTCTTTTTTGGTTGGTTATGCCTACACTTTAACCTGATCGGCCCAGCTTTCATCCTACTAGCGATCGCCTATGTGGTGGGAGGATACGAGAGTACCCAAGCAGGATTGACGACTTTATGGGAGGAAAAAGAACTAGATGTGGACCTGTTAATGATTGTAGCGGCCTTGGGGGCGGCGATTTTGGGACTCTGGGATAGTAATTACTATCTCATCATCGATGGAGCCGTTTTAATCCTGATTTTCGCTATTAGTGGCGCTTTAGAACAGATTGCCATGGCAAAAACCGATCGCAATATTCGTTCTCTCATGGCCATGACTCCCGATACTGCTAGATTAATCACGGGAGACAGGGAAAAAGAGGTTCCTATCAAGCAATTACAGATCGGTGATACAGTTTTGGTCAAACCGGGTGAATTAATCCCCATTGACGGCATTATTATGGAGGGAAACAGTCCCATCAATCAAGCGCCAATTACCGGAGAATCCCTTCCGGTGGATAAAACCATCGGGGAAGAAGTCTTTGCGGGAACTCTCAACGGTGCGGGAGTGCTACGTTTAAAGGTGGAAACTCCCCCCGAAAGTCGCTTAATTGAGAGGGTGATTCGTTTGGTAGAAAAAGCGCAAAATGAATCCCCTCCCTCCCAAGAGTTTATCGAAGGTTTCGAGCGAGGTTATGCGAAAATTATCGTGATTTTGGGCTTAATTTTCGGGATTTTACCGCCTTTTTTCTGGGGTTGGACCTGGGAAACCACTATCTATCGGGCTTTAATTTTTCTCGTGGTGGCCTCTCCCTGTGCTTTAATGGCCTCGATTATGCCAGCTTTGTTATCGGGTATCGCTAACGGGGCAAAACAGGGGATTTTATTCAAAAATGGCGCAAGATTGGAGATGATCGGCCGCATACGAGCGATCGCTTTTGATAAAACCGGCACTCTCACCCTTGGTAAGTTGCAAGTGGTGGAAATTATCCCTATCCATGCAGTCAGCAAAAATGAGGTGTTAGCGGTGGCTGCATCCCTAGAATCCTGTTCGGAACATCCCATCGGATCCGCTATTACCGCCACAGCCAGGGAACGTGGTATAAATTTCTTCAGTGCTAATCAGGTGCAAGCGGTATCGGGACGGGGTATCACGGGAAAAATTGCCGATAAGTCGGTATCTGTGGGCAATTTTACCTATATTCGTGACCATATTACTGATCTTGACCAGAATATTTTAGCTATCCGCGAACGTTTACAAAAAGAAGGCAGAACCCTCGTCTGGGTAGTACAAGAGAATCAGATAATCGGGGCGATCGCCGTGGCCGATACCCTGCGGGAATCGGCAGTTAATCTGGTGAAGCAGCTAAAAAAGATCGGTATCGAACATATCGTTTTAATTACGGGTGATAATCAACAAAGTGCCGATCAAGTCGCTGAAAAACTCGGCATTGAGGAGGTTTACGCTGATTTACTCCCCGAAGATAAGTTAACCGTTATCCAAAATCTGCAAGAAAAATATCACACTGTCGCTATGGTGGGGGATGGCATTAATGACGCGCCCGCTTTAGCTATGGCTAATGTGGGGATTGCCATGGGAAAAGCTGGTAGTGATGTGGCCCTGGAAACGGCCGATATTATCCTTATGTCCGATAATTTAGCCAAAATTCCCAGCGCGATTAACCTTGGTCGTCGTGCCAATCGCATTGTTAAACAGAATATCACTTTCGCCCTCGCGTTTATCGGCATATTGCTAATAGCCAATTTTGCCGGTGATATAACTTTACCTCTAGGTGTTATCGGTCATGAAGGATCGACGGTATTAGTGACTCTAAGCGGTTTAAGATTGTTCAAATAGGGATAAAAATACAGAGAACTATGGGCGAAATCCAGGCAATCCGAGGCACAAAAGATATTTTACCGGCGGAGGTCGGTTACTGGCAGTGGTTAGAGGAAACTGCTGCCAGAATTTTAGGGACTGCGCTGTATCAAGAGATACGAACTCCCATTTTTGAACAGACGCAACTTTTTGAACGGGGTATCGGGGAAGCGACGGACGTGGTAGGTAAAGAAATGTACACTTTCTTTGATCGCGGTCAACGTTCCCTGACTTTGCGACCGGAGGGAACGGCTGGGGTCGTTCGCGCCTATATTGAACACAAATTACAGGCCGCCGGAGGAGTACAAAGACTCTGGTATAAGGGGCCGATGTTTCGTTATGAACGTCCGCAAGCGGGTAGGCAGCGACAGTTTCATCAAATTGGGGTCGAATTGTTGGGAACTGATGACCCTAGGGCGGATGTGGAAGTAATTACCCTTGCCAGCGAGATATTAAAAGCTGTGGGGCTAGAAAACCTAAAATTAGATATTAATTCCCTGGGAAATGCCCAAGATAGGCAAAATTATCGTCAGGCCCTGCTAGATTATTTGACTCCCTACAAAGCTGATTTAGACGCGGATTCTCAACAGAGATTAGAAAAAAATCCCCTGCGAATTTTGGATAGTAAGGACGAGAAAACCAAGATTATCTGTAAGAATGCCCCCAGTATTCTTGAACATCTCGGTAGTGATTCTCAAAAGCATTTTGAACGGGTGCAATCTTTACTAACCGATTTGGGAGTTATCTATAATCTTAATCCCTCTTTAGTGCGCGGATTGGACTATTACACCCATACGGCCTTTGAAATTCAGTCCGATGATTTAGGCGCTCAAGCTACGGTTTGCGGTGGTGGTCGTTATGATGGTTTAATAGCTCAATTAGGCGGTCCAGACACGCCGGCAGTGGGTTGGGCGATCGGTTTAGAACGTCTGATTATATTATTACAACAAAAGCAATCTTTATCTTTTTTGGTTCCCGATTTTTATCTCGTCTCCAAAGGAGAAAAAGCTGAGGCCCGCAGTGTGGTGTTAGCGCAACAATTACGCGGATTGGGGTTTAGCGTTGAGTTAGACTTAAGCGGCAGCGCTTTCGGGAAACAATTTAAACGGGCCGATCGAGCTAAGGCCGTGGGCTGTATAATTTTGGGGGATGCTGAGGCTGAAAATGGCACGGTACAACTGAAATGGATGGCCACCCAAGAACAAATTAGTCTAACCCAAGCGGATTTACTGACACAAGCAGGGGAATTAAAAGCGCAAATCTCCCGGCACAAATCCTAAGTTTTAGCGTCATGGCCAAACATTAGGCCTAGGCTAGGATTATGGAATTTATACTGCAAAAACAAGGGGAAAATCACGGACGCACAATTTCTACTAATTCCCTAGAAATTGTCTCGGGAAACTATCGTCTTTTGGCCCGTCTGGATTCTCCTTTTGCTCATATTGAAGTGCGTATCGATTACGAATCTCCCGAAAGTAGTGAACGATATACCCATTATTATCGATCGGATGCTGGGAGGTGGCTGGAAATTTTTTCCTATCGAGATTTAGGAATAGGTAGCTGGAAAATTCGCTGTTATGGGGATATTTTGGCCGAATTAGGGGGGCAAGGTTGGCAAGAAATGTTAACTTTAATTGTTACTCCTGTTAAGATCAATTATCTGGCTCAATTAGAACAGTTAATTAAAACCGAAATTGAACCTTTCTTAGCACGAGAATCCTCTCGAGAAATGGTAAAATTAGAACTGGCCGATTTAACTAATAATTCTGCGTTTGTTTTTGATTTATGCCTACCAGAGGAAACAATGACTGCTGGGGAAGGGGTAACTCTAGAACTGCCGGAACCTGCTAATATGAAAAAGAGCCTTCAAAGTTTATCTAATCGCAATTCTGCACCCCTACCCCCGAAAATATCCGGTTCTAATTCTCGCCGAAAATCACCGCAACTGCCCCCAATTCCTAAAAATAAATAACCTGATAGTATGTAATGATGAGGTGAGGCAGCAACTTAAACCTAAGATTTTTTCAAGAACTTCTGACGAACTCGCGAGATTAACAGGTCTAATTCAGGTAACTTCAATAACATCGCACCGAGGAGGAATAAACCCACCGCTACCGTTGAGGCAAAACCTAACTGTAATAATTGTAGGAAAATATTACCAGCACCGAAAACCTTTTCCCATCCCCAACTAGCTCCCCAACTAGCAACACCAGAAAGCATTGTAATTACCGTTAATCCCAATAAGGATAAACCCCATTCTCCCAAAGGTAAACCTCCTAAACGACGATTTAAAATCACCGTAAAAATGCCCATAGAAAGGATATTAACCCCCACGGTTGCTAAAACAATCCCCGGAGTACCAAAAGGTCTATACAAGAGGAAATCCAGCGCACCATTGAGAAAAATATTTACCATACTCACCTTAAAAGGAGTTTCGCCATCACCCAAAGCATAGAACACTCGTACTAAAACATCGCGACCGAGATAGAAAAACATCCCGAAACCGTAGGCCATTAATACGGGAACCACCTGTTCCGAGGCAGCCAGATTAAAGGCACCCCGTTGATAGATAACCCGCACTACCGGGAAAGCGAGGGCGATAAAGATAGCGGTGAAGGGTAACATGGTTAAAGCCGTCAATAATAAACCCTGACGGATTCTTTGCTTCAATTCTCCCCAATTTTCCGGTTCCGTCAGTCGAGAAAATATCGGCATAAACGGCACGAGAATCATGTTAGACATGATGCCCAAGGGCGTGAGAACGATAAAACTGGCGTAACGCATGGAAGCAGCGGCATTTTCGATAAAAGAAGCGAAAAAGAGGTCAGTATAAACGTTAATATGCAACATTCCCGAAGATAAGGTGGCCGGAATCATCACCCGCAACACCTCCGACACCCCCGGTATCCGCCAATCCCAACGAAATATTAATTTTCCTAAACCTGCCTTGACTTGTGCGCCCACTTGTGCTAACCATTGCCAGAGCGCCCCGACGAGAGTACCACCGGCGAGGACAAAACCCCCCAGTTGCACATATTGCGGCTCATCAATGCGATCGCCAAGAAACCAAGCCAGCAAACCCACCCCGATAATCACCGCCACACTGGAAAAAAGCGGACTGAGACTCGGTAGCCAGTATTGGTCCGCCGCGTTGAGAGTACCGAAACCGATGCCGATTAAACCAGCTAAAACCGCCATGGGGGCCATAATTTGCAGTTGTTGAATGGCCATGCTGCGGGTGGCGGCATCTAAACCGGGAGCGAGAACATCGATAAAAATATTGGCAAAAACGATTAAAAAGACGGTGACAGTTAATAAAATCGCACTGACTAGGGTGGTGACAGTCTCGACAATCGGCGCGGACTCGGATTTATCTCTTTTGGCCAAAACACTGACCAAAGCACTGTGAAAGGGGCCGTTAATGCCACCGAGGAGAATTAACAGAAAACCGGGGATAACGTAGGCAAAAGCGTAGGCGTTCACCACCGGCCCGACACCGTAGGCAGCGGCGATTACCTGTTCGCGGACTAAACCAAAAACCTTACTGATTAAGGTGGCAACGGCGACAATTCCGGCAATACCGGCTAAGGAACGGGTAGCTTTCTTATTAATGACGACACCTCGAAAGAAAACAACTGCATTGATCGATTCTACCCGTTTCTGTGTTCCCGTAGAAAAGCGCTCTCTAGTTGTCAAATTTAATTTGACTGGAGTGTATAACACCCATTTCCCCACAGACATTCGTATAATACCAAGAGCCAACTGAACCATAAATATTGATGGTTCTACGTTCTCTGACTGAACAGATGATATTGCCATTGGGGGATGTTCTCACATTTGATGGTGGAGAAAACACTATTGCTGTAGCGATTCTTGATGTGGATTGAGAACTATTAAATCTGTAACTACACACCACCTCTAGCATTGTTTGAGTCGCCTGAGAGCGGGGACGATGAATTTGTCTTTCGGGAAAAGTCGTCCAAGTTCCGTTATCACAATTAGCTTGGCTAACCAGTCGTTGATTTCCTAAATAATAAACAAAGTCAACACTACGCGAACTAGCCGGAACAATTGAACATAAATCGATGTTAACGCTTTTTCCCGTCACAGCAGTTCCGGCAAAGTAATTACAAGTTTGAGCCAAAACTATATTGGGTTTTGCCCAGGAAGTACCGACTACCATTGTCAAAGATAGACTAGAAATCAAAATAATTTTTTTCATGGTTGATTTGACATTTTCTGGAGGCTTTTTCTGAGATCATTTTATACTCAATTGAATTGCGGCTAGAACCTGATGGCGACAAAATATTAGTATTTTTTATCTAATTCTCTGTTCCCGTAGAAAAGCGATCGCTAGTTGTCAAATTTAATTTGACTGGAATGTATAACACCCATTTCTCCATAGACATTCGTATCATACCAAGAGCCAACCGAACCATAAATATTGATGGTTCTACTCTTGATTACAAAAATCCCCCGTTCAAGAAAACTTAACAATGCCCACCAGCGATCGCAGTTGACAAGACTAAAGCGATCGCACTAGATAAAAGGGTTTCTAACGCGATCGCCAAAGGTTTAAGGATGCGAGGGATTGATGTTACAATGTCTTCAGAGAAAGAGCTAATGGGGGTTTCTGATGAGGAACAGTTAGCTTATGCTTTATTGCAAGGCCGAGTTATTTTCACTTTTGATGATGGCGATCGCTGATGCTTCTACGCGCTGTGCTAACATCTCCAATATTATAGGTGTTTTTGCTTTATGAAAAATCAGTTATTAAAATTAGCTTTTGAAGTAGAAATTGAAGAAGGGGAGCAACTCAATCTTCCCAGTTCTATTGTGCAAGGAATTGGTAAAGGGAAGTGGGTGATTACTATTCAGCCCAAAACCTTAGTTAGCGATCGCCTTCATTCTTCTTTTCTGAATAGTTATGCCTCAGAAGACGAAGGTTTATATGACGATTATTAAAGGAGGTGAGTTCTGGGTTGCCAAAATTCTATTTACTGATGGTACATCATCAAAAAAAAGACCTGTGTTGATTCTTTGGGTTGATGGAGATGACGTGTGAGTGGTTATACAACGGTGGTCCCTACCAGTTAGTCATTTTCCACTTCTTACTAGGTGTCTTCTGCTACCTCGGTCGGACGTTTAATCTTCCAATACGCTTCTTTCAACAATAGCCGCTCCCTGCACTTCTTCTTAGGTGCTTGGCCGGTAATCGGTATCTGGTTTACGGCGATGGGTGTTAGCACCATGGCGTTTAACCTCAACGGTTTCAACTTCAACCAGTCGATTCTCGATTCTCAAGGTCGTGTGATTGGTACTTGGGCCGATGTGTTAAACCGCGCTGGTATCGGTATGGAAGTAATGCACGAGCGCAACGCTCACAACTTCCCCTTAGACTTGGCTAGTGGTGAACAGGCTCCTGTAGCTCTGACCGCTCCTGCTATCAATGGTTAATTCCTAGTCTGAACGAAAAGGCACTCCCACGAGGGGGTGCTTTTTTGTTTCTTTCAGAGAAGAGACCAGAATCTAGGGATAATGGGGGACAAGGATCCTTTATTTATACTCTCTAGTTTACTTTTTCTCTTTTCTGTCAGTCTGGGGTTAGGCTTCGCTGGTGCGGCGAATACCTTCGTCGAGAATGAAGAACTGAGGGTTAAGAGAAGCCAACGGCTCCCGCAGCTTTTCGATTTCGGCAGCGGGAGCGTGAACTTCTAGGCGAATAATCTTGGCGATTTTGAGAAGTTCGTCTAGCAGTTCCCCGACGTTTTGCAGGTGGGCAAGAACTGCGGAAGCATCGACGTAACCCTCGCGGCAATGAAGAATATTGCCGCTAAAGGAAAAAGCATAATGGATACAGCCCTCTTCGGTGCGGGTTCTCTCAATGAACTTGGGGCTTAGTTCCTTGAACGCAGCAATTTTTCCTTCTGGTACTTCAAAGTAGGGTACGAGGGTACAGCAAGTATCGATTTTGAACATTAGATTCTCCTTTTAGGTGGTGCGGAGGGATACCTCGCGTTTGTGGTCTCTTCTGTCAGTCTTGAAAATTTTAACGAATTTACGTCGTTTCAGGCTAGGAGAAATCAAGATTTCAACCCACTTTGACAAAAGAGAGATCATTCTCTCAATCCCTTTATAGTACATATATAGTACATTTGCCCAAAAAAATCGAACAAGGGTAAAAAGGGAAAAAAGAGGAAAAGGGTTACAGAGTCCTCCCGAATACGCAGACTACCCGAAAACCGAAATTGAAGTCGCGGAGGCCGCGGCGGAAGCAGCTGAAGCGAATCGCGGAACGGCAGAAATAAGGATCGCTGCCCCAGGAACCGCCCCGCAGCACTTTTGTAGTAGATTTGTTCTTGCTAATCCAAGCACTCCCATCCGTGGGTGCGCCTTGATAATTAGGGTGATAATCGTCCTCGCACCATTCCCAAACGTTTCCGTGCATATCGTACAGTCCAAAGGCATTAGCTACCTTAAAATAGCCTACTGGTGTCGTCTGTTTTCGATCGATGCCTTTTAGTCCCCTTCCATAATTCCCTGGATAAACTTTTTTGTCTCTTTCCCAATCAGTTCCTCTGTAATTAGCCAAATCTGTGGTAATCGTCTCCCCAAAATGAAAGGCGGTTGTTGTCCCCGCTCTACAGGCATATTCCCATTCTGCCTCACTCGGTAGCCGATACTCCCGTTTTGTTTCCCTTGATAGTCGTTTACAGAATTCTGTTGCTTGCTCCCAGTTGACTTGTTCTACGGGTCTTGTCCATCTATCCTGCTCTTGATATGGCTCTTTGAAGTGGGAAGGCTCTAGTTCTAGATCGATGTCTATTTTAGCAGTTGCGGCGATCGCTCGCCACTGTACTTGGGTGATGGGATAGCGTCCCATGAAAAAAGCTGAAATATTAACGGTGTGTTGAGGACTTTCTCTTTGGAAATAGTCTCGATCGTATTCTTTACAGAGTCTTTCTATTTCTTGATCTGGGGTTCCCATCTGGAAGGAACCGCTAGGGATAAGCATCATGTCGAGATTAATGTCTTCCCCTAAATTCTCGCTGTAATATTGTGCTTCTCGTTGCTGTCGGTGAATGATTAATTTAGTCATTTTTTCTGAAGCGGTTAAGTAGCTGGTTATAATTAAATTGAAGATGGATTTTGGGTTCGATCCCCCCTTAATCCCCCCTTGATAAGGTAGGGTTGATTCATTTAAATTAAGTATAGCTGATTTTGAGTCAATAAATTTGATCGAGGATTCTCAAGTTTATCTTTTTCTAATCAAAAGAGTTAGTCACAATAATTAATCTTTAATCTTCTGCCAATATTTATTATGAATAGATTGATAAAGCCTGTTTCCAAGCCACTAAAAGCCTATCTCTCGTGAAATTGTCTGAGAGTACATCCTGTTAATTTAGCTAATTTTTCTGCTTCTTACGTCGATAAAACTATCAGTTTTTCCCAACGTTCAGCTAACCACCTCTGTCCCTCCGTTATTGAGAGAAAACCCAAACCTCTGAAAAGA
>NZ_JADBUZ010000035.1:0-14996 GCF_020245305.1 Microcystis sp. M20BS1
GTCGGCAAGCTCAAACGCTCCAGTTTCGATGTCGATCGCCACAATTCTCCCCTGATTTCCCTCCTCCACTTGAGAACGTACCTGAGATTCATAAATCTCATTACCACGTCGAGCGAATTCTTCTTTGCTGTAGCGGGGTTGACGAACTGTCATTGGCTTGACCCTGTGGCAACTTTTGCCCTCTATTTTAACCCAAACATTGGGAATTTTCGCTAACATTCCCCAACTGAGCCCACAAGAGCGGCATCGCACTTTAACCCACAGCTTCAATCAATGGGCATGGTGCGTTCCCCAAAATCGATCGCTGGAGCAGTAGCACTTGCATTAGGGAACGCACCCTACCAGATCGGCGATCGCGCTCTGGCTACAACCGAGGGACTAGCTTGTTCGTTAACCCAAATCCTCGTTTCTTCTTCCGTTCTAGGTTGTCGAGAAGGTTTGGGTTTTTCAAGAGTCGGGTTTTCCTGTTCTCTGGGTTCATTTGGAGTCGGACTGTTTGCCTGTTCAGGTTGCTCAGTGGGTCGATAACAACCGGGAGCATCTCACTTATGCAAGTGAGTAATTATGCTTGTCGCTAAAACTTGCTTCTGGTAAGGCTTTCAAAATAGCTTGACATAAAACTCAATTTAGGAGTTACAAAGGTGAGATGCTCCCATAACAACCATAATTGCTCAGTATGAATACTGTCGTCAAGGCAATCAATTTTCCTGTGTTAAGACGTTGTTGATTTATCATCTGGATTCTACAGATTAAACTAGGAAATTAGCGGCACAATAATTTGATATAAGTCTCAACTTGGGGTGAATTTGGCTCAAGGCGCAAAGCTTCTTGGAAAGCAGCACAAGCTTCTTTGTTTTGATTAATTTGAGATAAAACCTTCCCTTTAAAAGACCAAGCTCGAGCAGAGTTAGGGTTAATTTTAATAGCTTTCTCAAAGGATGCTAGCGCCTCTTCATACTCTTGGTTTAGATATAAAGCCTTTCCTTTTTCTACCCAAGCTTCAGGAGTTTCTTGAAGTTTGATTACCTGAGCAAAAGATTTAACTGCTTCGTTATAGTCTCCTAATTCTACTAATATTTGCCCTTGAAGACTCCAAATTGTAGGGTCTTCTGGTTCGATTTTTATGGCTTTTTCATTCGATTCTTGTGCTTCTTTAAACTTTCCATATTTAGTAAAAACAAAAGCTTTATTTGTCCAGCCAAGCGCATTTTGAGGTTCTACTTCTATCGCCTTTTCAAAGGAAGCTAGTGCTTCATTTTTTTTGTTGATTTTTAGGTAAGCCAATCCTTGAATATTCCAGAGTTCAAAATCATTCTCACGCATTCTTAGTGCTTCCTTAGATAGAGGAATAGTCTCTCGATAATTACCCAAGCCGTAGGAAGATTTAGCTTTACATTTCCAAGCTTCAAAATTATCTGGGTATTCTGTTACTACCTCATCGCAAAGCTTGAAAGCACTTTGGTAGTCACCCGCTTCTATGAATTCGAGAGCCTGTTTGAGTTTGGGATTGCCAAATAGGGAAAGAGATGAGCAGCCATCTAAACCAACAATTGTCACCAATATAATGATTAGCTTACACAAAAAAGAGGGGAATTTACTGAACTTGATTAACATGGTAGTTTTCCTATTATCTTATTGTTTATGATACCAAGCGAACAGTATTGCCGTGCTTCCTGTCAATCAGCAAATCCTCAAAACCCTGATTCTTCGCTATGTTGCTTAATTTTTCCCTCCTAGTTTGACTGAAATAGATGTCGGTGAACCATTGCGGCTAACTTCAATATCAATTACCTCCCCTATATTTCTCGAACGTATTTGATAATGGACATCATCAATACTGTTTACCTCTGTGTTTTCAATCTTCAAAATAACATCTTGTTCCCTCATTCCTGCTTCCTGTGCTGGTGAATCAGGGTAAACTTTAACCACTAAAACCCCATTCCCCTCATGGGGGCGCATAGAAATACCGATAACTGGAGTTTTAGCTAATAAAATTTGGGCTTGCTCTAGTTCAGTTTTAGCAGCTTGCCACTTAGGATTTAGCTTGATAGCCTGCTCAAACGCCCCACTTGCATTTTCATACCTTTTCAAAACAACTAACGCCTTAGCTAAATTAAACCAGGCCGCGTCATAATCTTCTTTTTGCTGGACAGCTTCTTGATAAGCAGCCACAGCTTCTTGATATTTTCCTTGAGCGGTTAAAGCTTTTCCTTTGTTGTTTAATACCCCATGAATTGGATAGGCGATTCGCTCATCTTTCGGTAGCTTCTGAATTGTTTCTATTGCCTTATCATAGGCAGTTACGGCATCTTGATATCGTTGTAACTGAAAGAGTGCATTTCCCTTTCCTTCTTGGGCATAGTAATAATCTGGTTTAATCTCTAAAGCTTTATTATAAATGTCAAGAGCATATTGATATTCTCCTACTTTCATAAAAGTGTTACCAGCCGCATTGTAGGCTGCTTCAAAATCACGCTTGATTTTAACCGCGTTAAGATAGGATTCGAGTGCCTCTCTGTATCGTTCCAATGCAGTGAGAATGTTGCCTCGGATAAACCAAGTATCATTTGATTCTGGAATGTTCTGTTCTTGAGAAAGCTGAATCGCACGGTTAGCGGATTTTAATCCTTCTTCGTAGCGTTTTAAATAGTAGAATATATCTCCTTGATTACTCCATCCTGTAGGGTCTCCTGGAACGTTTTCTACAACTTTTTCGTTAGCCTTAAGGGCATCTTCATAGCGTTTTAATTTGACCAAAATTACGCTTTTCAGACTCCAAGCTACATAGTTTTTAGAATCTTTATTTAAAATATTTTCAGTAGTAGCTAGAGCCTTATCATATCGCCCATCTCTAAATAATGCCCATCCTTGACAAAACTTAGCCCCTGAATCTTCAGGTTTGATTTGAGATGCTTTTTCACAAGTTTCCAGAGCTTCTTGATGTTTTCCTAATTCAGTTAAAACGCTACCTTTACCAACTAAAGCTTCGTAATAGTTTGCGTTGATTTCCAGAGCTTTTTCAAAAGAGACAAGAGCAGGTTCATACTTTACTAATGCTCCCAGTGCGCTTCCTTTACCAAACCATGCTTTGGCGTAATTCGGATTAATCTTAGTTGCTTTCTCAAAAGATTCGAGAGCCTCTTGAGTTTCTCCTATACTCAACAACAAAGATCCTCGATTCACCCAAGCCTCATCATAATCGGGAGAAATCTCAATCGCTTTTTCATAAGCTTCTAATGATGCTTGATATGTCTTACGAAATGCTTCTATTTCTACATCACCTGTCTTTGCTTGAGCATCAAGAATACTTTTCTGTGCATCACCTACTCTCGTCCAAGCTAGAGGAGACTTGGGATTAATTTCAACAGATTGCTCAAATTCTTTGAGAGCTTGTTCTGGTTTTTCTAATTTCATTAATGTATTACCCCGTCCAATTCTGGTATCAAAATTCTTGGAGTCAATTTCTAATGCTTTGTCATAAGCAGAGAGCGCTGCTTCATATTCTCCCGAAAAACTGAGAGCTTCACCTTGACAATTCCACGCTTCCAAATAATCTGCCTGTTTTTGAGTAGCCCTTTCGCAAAATTGTTGAGCTTTTTCATAATCATTAGATTCGAGAGCTTTCTGTCCTTCTTTATACAACCACTTAGGATTATTAGTTATAATCAAACGGACAAGAACCAAAAGACCTAATACTGCTGCTCCTATGATAATGATAATTCGATGCTTCTTTGAGTTGAACATAATAAGTATGCTCCTAATCTCTAGGTAAATGGTAAATTTTACTTCAAAACAAACTATTTTTAGCGTTTCGGGACTTGCGCTTTGATAATGTACCATTTAGGGCTGGTCTTATTCTTCTAGAGAGCGATTTTCTGGCTGGGATATTATTCCCACGCAAGTCCCTAACTACTGGTTTAAGGTAAATCCGTCGCCCCCATCAAAAAGCGATCGCATTCCCTGGCGGCCCCGCGACCTTCATTAATCGCCCAAACCACCAAACTTTGACCACGACGACAATCTCCCGCTGCAAAGACTTTCGGTAAGCTAGTGGCAAATTGACCATGTTCGGCCTTGATATTGCTGCGGGCATCCTTTTCTAAGCCTAAATCATCGAGTAAAGGCTGTTCTGGTCCCAAAAATCCCATGGCCAATAGAACCAATTGCGTCGGGATGACTTTTTCTGTTCCTGCCACCGGTTGGGGGATAAACTGCCCTTTTTCGTTGCGTTGCCATTCCACCTGTACCGTGTGAATCCCTGTGACGTTACCCTCGCTATCCCCCTCGAATTTAGTCGCTGTGGTGGTATAAACCCGGGGGTCATCGCCAAAACGTGCGGCTGCTTCCTCTTGTCCATAGTCCAGACGGTAGATTTTTGGCCATTCGGGCCAGGGATTATCGGCGGCCCGTTCGCGGGGCGGTTGCGGCATAATCTCTAATTGGGTGACGCTACGGCAGTTATGACGCAGGGAAGTCCCCACACAGTCGGTTCCCGTGTCACCACCGCCGATAATTACCACGTCTTTACCCGCAGCCGAGATAAAATCCTCCCCGGGCTGTCCGTCTAGTAGTGCTTTTGTATTAGCTGTGAGAAACTCCATGGCGAAGTGAATGCCCTTTAATTGGCGACCTTCGATGTTTAAATCCCGGGGTTTGGTGGCTCCGGTACAGATAACCACGGCATCATATTCGTTTAATAGGTCTTGGCTGCTGATATCCTTGCCCACTTCCGTGTTACAGACCATTTTTACCCCTTCCTGTTCCAGCATCTGGAGACGACGCAGAACCACTTCTTCCTTATCTAACTTCATGTTAGGGATACCGTACATCAACAGGCCTCCGGGTCGGTCGGCCCGTTCGTAAACCGTCACCCAGTGACCAGCTTTATTTAACTGGTCGGCAGCCGCTAATCCAGCAGGTCCGGAACCGATCACAGCCACTTTTTTGCCGGTACGGATGGCGGGGGGATTGGCAGTAATCCAACCGGATTCCCAACCTTTGTCGATAATCGAACATTCAATATTTTTGATCGTAACGGGGGGATTATGAATACCGAGAACACAGGAACCCTCACAGGGAGCGGGGCAGACTCTACCGGTAAATTCGGGGAAATTATTGGTTTTATGGAGGCGATCGAGGGCTTCTCGCCACAATCCTCGATAGATTAAATCATTCCATTCGGGAATCAGGTTATTAATCGGGCAACCACTGGCCATGCCACTAATTAGGGTTCCCGTGTGACAAAATGGTGTACCACAATCCATACAACGGGCGGCCTGATTGCGGAGTTTATCTTCTGGCATGGGAAGATGAAACTCATCCCAATTATGAAGGCGATCGAGGGGGGTAAGTTCGGAAGGAAGTTCACGCAGGAATTCGATAAAGCCAGTCGGTTTGCCCATAGTCTTTGTTATCTCTGTCGTTTATTCCCTATCTTCCTTCACAGTTCGATCGATCCCCGCAACTTTACCGATTTCTTTAATCTTATCGGCAGCTCAGTGGACTAACAGGCGGTAATTTTGACAAATTGGTTAATTAACTATTGAGTTAAAAATAGGCGATTTCAAGAGGAAGGGGGCAATTCTAAGGGGATAGCCCCGATTATTCCCTTACGAAAATCATTGAGTAACTGCATGGCTGCCCTTTCTTTATCTTCTTGATATTTGAGATTGGCCAATTTTTCGATAAAATCCTCCCCGGTTATGTCTAGAGTATTCAACCCATAACGAGATTGTAAAAGACCTTCATAGTGTAATTCTATTAATAAATCGACAAAAGCCGCCGCTATCCTTTGGTTATCATAACCAGCATCCCCAATATCCTCACAGATAGCTAATTTCACCGCATCCTTTTGATTTTCTAAACGGGAAGGAATCACCCCCGGTGCGTCTAATAATTCTAAGGTGTCGGAAATTCGTACCCATTGTAATTGTCGCGTTACTCCGGCCCTGCGGGCGCTGGCAACGACTTTTCGCCCTAATAAACGGTTAATCAGGGCAGATTTGCCCACATTGGGAAACCCAATCACCACGGCCCGCACTGGACGCGGTAACATTCCTCTTAGTTGACGTTTTTGGTTAATTTCATCGCCAATTTTTTCCGCCGCTTTGATAATTGCTTTAACTCTTTCTCCCTGTTTAGCGTTAGTAAAATAGACGGTTTCTCCTTGACTTTTAAACCATGTTACCCATTGTTGCTGGGCAGATTCGGGAATCATATCGAGACGATTTAAGATTAATAAGCGCGGTTTATTGCCAATCCAATCGTCCACCTGGGGATGATGGGAGGCTAAGGGAATGCGAGCATCGCGCACTTCTAGGACCACATCCACGAGTTTAAGATGTTCCTTTAGTTTTCTTTCCGCTTTGGCAATATGACCGGGATACCATTGAATTAACGACATGGGAGATGGGAGTATAAAATTAGATCTTATCAGGAATAGTCCCTAGATAGCTAAGTGGGTAGGTGTTAAAAATTATCAGATTCCTCCTTATTAAGCTATTCATTCGTTACATCTTTCTTAACATAAAATTTGACAAAAAGAGAAAAGTGTGCAAGATGGCTCAAGGGAGTTCTATGGCGGAACTAAGTAGCTGGTTATAATTAGGGTTTGCGGCAAAAAGTACGGGCGAAGCATTCGGATAGAAAATCTGATGAAGACGCAAGGTTTGGAAGCACGATTCTCTCAAAATCTTGCAGCTGTTTCGCGAGAAAAACCACAAAACCCTTACCTTGCCTAAATTTCACATTTATTCAGCAAGCCCTAATTAAATTAAAGATAGATTTTAGGTTCGATCCCCTTAATCAGGGGGGTTGACAATTGTTAACACCTACCTACTTATTTTTTGCCTCTTGCCTGACTGGGAGTCGCAAGTCTAAGCTAAGGATAGCCGGCCAACCCGTACCGACCACCGGATAACTGATAGAATGAACGATTCTAACGCTAATGCTCCCGCTCAATCCTCAGAAGAGACAATAGATGAAACCAATTGGGTAGATCTCGGGGAAGAAGGGAAACCCCTAGATAAACCCACTGCTAAACCTATCCAACCATCTCCCCTCAAGTCTATCTCTACCCTGATCACGGTGGAGACGGCTTTTTTGGCCAGTGCTACCAGTTTAATCTGGTTAATTGATTATTATTTTCCCCTCGGACCGTTATTAAGGGTTTTCTTCCCGATTCCTATCGCTTTAGCCTATTTACGTTGGGGCGCTCGCTGTGCTTGGATGACAGCATTAGTTTCTAGTTTACTTTTGTCGGTGTTGATGGGACCGACTCGCAGTATTGTCTTTTTGATTCCCCACGGCTTGATGGGGGTACAATTGGGGCTATGCTGGCGCCGGGGTGCGCGCTGGGAATTTTCTATCTTGACTGGGGGACTGTTGGGGGCTTTTGGTTTATTCTTTCGTTTTTGGCTGTTTTCAATTCTTTTAGGCGAAAATCTCTGGTTATATGTGATTACCCAAGCGACTAATTTTATTGATTGGATTTTCACCCAGTTAGGGATTCTCGCTAAACCGACGCTGCTGCAAGTGCAATCGATAGCAGTTGTGGGCATATTTGTCAATAGTTTATTATACTTATTTGCCGTGCATTTAGTGGCGTTATTAGTTCTTGATCGCCTCGGTAATCCGATTCCTCGTCCGCCCAAATGGGTACAGGTCATACTAGATTATGAGTAATTATTTAGGGACTTGCGCTTTGATAATCTACCTTTTGGGCGAACGCAGTTCGCCCCTACATTGTGGACAAAATCCGTTACTGTAGGGGCGCAATGCTTGCGCCCTCCGAGCGTTCAGGTTTGCTGATCACTCTAAGTAGGGGGAGAGCCTTCGAGCGCCTCCGCAGCTAAGGGACTTGCGCTTTGATAATATGCCATCTGGCCGGTCTGATTCTTCTACAGAGCGATTTTCTGGCTGGGATATTATTCCCACGCAAGTCCCTTAGTGCTTTATGGTCAGTATCTCCAGTCAACTGTTAATCGATCATTTTTCCCCGATTATCGTCTTGTCAGAGAGTGACCGAGTGAGTTATAGTCGTCTATAAGACTCGATTAAAGCATTTCTTAAAAGAATCGTGGTTTTTGGAAAATCGAAAAGTGCGCTATTTTCCCTTCCACAGAAACCTGTTGCCGAGGGGAGTAACTCAAAAACTCCTTTTTTCCTAGATTCTGATAGACAGAACCGGCGGAAACGGATAAAAAATGCTGTTATCGAGCAAGACTCAGGGATTAATTGAAAATCTCGTCTCCTGGCTGTGCTTGTCCAATTGTGGGTCAAGCCAGCACTTGCCAAACAGACTTAACAACTGAAACCAAGACTCAGTTCCCACGTCTGGGGGGCAGATGAATATCAAGATGAGGCTTTAACGATGCGGACTCATCTTCTTAGAACTTTCTTAACAAGACCAGATTTCCGGAAGTAGCCTCAAAGCATAGACAAATAGCCCATGGTCCGTCGCTTTTGAAACCGAAAGATTGAGGAAATTGAATGCCAAAACAAATAATCATAGCCGAACAACACCATATAGCGGCTGTTTTTTGGGAAGATCAAATTCAGGAATTAGTTGTAGCCACAGGTAATCAACAGGTGGCCGACATCTATCTAGGATTAGTAGAAAACGTCATCCCCGGGATAGATGCAGCCTTCGTCAATATTGGCGATGCGGAACGCAATGGCTTTATCCATGTCACCGACCTGGGTCCCCTAAGACTGAAAAAAACCGCCGGTGCTATCACGGAATTACTGGCCCCCCAGCAAAAAGTGCTGGTACAGGTAATGAAAGAACCCACTGGCAATAAAGGACCGCGACTAACGGGAAATGTCACTCTCCCCGGTCGTTATCTGGTATTGATGCCCAATGGTCGCGGGGTGAATCTTTCCCGTCGCATCCGCAGTGAAGACGAGCGCTCCCGTTTACGAGCTTTAGGGATTTTGGTCAAACCGGCAGGGATGGGGTTGCTGGTACGCACCGAGGCCGAAGGTAAAGCGGAAGAGGCGATTATCGAGGATTTGGAATTTCTGCAAAAACAGTGGGAGAGCATCCAACAGATGGCCGTCAGCAGCCGCGCCCCGGCCCTGCTGAACCGCGATGATGACTTTATTCAAAGGGTTTTGCGGGATATGTACAGTGCCGATGTCAATCGCATTGTTGTGGATAACCCGATGGCGGTAAAACGAGTTAAACAGCAATTGACGAACTGGGGCGGCGGCAAAGCTCTCGAAGGGGTTTATATCGACTCCCATCGGGAAACCCAGCCAATTCTCGACTATTTCCGGGTTAATGCCGCCATTCGCGAGGCCCTGAAACCCCGGGTTGATTTACCCTCCGGCGGCTACATTATCATCGAACCGACGGAAGCTTTAACGGTAATTGATGTTAACTCCGGTTCCTTTACCCGTTCGGCCACGGCCCGGGAAACCGTACTCTGGACTAATAGCGAGGCTGCCACAGAAATCGCTCGACAACTGCGCTTGAGAAATATCGGCGGTGTGGTGGTGGTGGACTTCATCGATATGGATTCCCGTCGCGACCAGTTGAAACTGCTGGAATTGTTTAATAAAGCCCTGAAAAGCGATAAAGCCCGGCCCCAGATTGCCCAATTATCGGAATTGGGGTTAGTGGAATTAACTCGTAAGCGTCAGGGGAAAAACATTTATGAATTATTCGGCAAAACCTGTGACCATTGCGGCGGACTGGGCCATTTAGCCCATCTACCCGGAGAAGGCAACGCCATCGCCCTGGAAACCCCCACCCTTAGCCGCGCGGAAAAAGAAACCCTTGTCATCGCCACGACTAATACAAAAGTTCTACCCGATAAGAGCGCTCCTAGCGTTGCGGCGGCCGAACCCTATCTAGAAGTTTTCTCCGAATTTGAGGCCGAAGAAAACGCCCAAGATATAGATCTTTCCTTCCATCCCAACTACCAAGAACAGGTTAATAATTCTCGCCGTCGCCGTCGTCGTCGTCCCTCGGAACTGTTACTCAAAGAGGAACGGGGCGAAAAAGCCTCTACTAACGGTGTTAACAACGAAATCGAGCCGGAATCAGAACCCCAACGCCTTGAGGAAAAACGAGAACGCCCCGCCCGTCTCTCGAAACGAGGAGAAGATGCCAGTGCTGGCAAAAATATCCCCGTCACCGAACGGGAGCGGGTTTCCGTGGAAATGACCCCCGTAGAACAGGAAGTTTATTCTTTAATGGGCATTTCTCCCCTGATTCTCGTGGATAAGGAGTTTAAAGACCCGAAATCGGTGATTGTTTCCGTGAAACTGCCAGGGGAAAGGGAAGCGGAAAACCCAGAAACGGCTGCCACTCCTGAAATATCCTTGACTCCTACCCTAGAGGCCGAGGACACAGCCGCCACCGCCCCCATAGAGGCGACGGAAACTGGCGAGGAAGCCGAAAATCGTTCCTTGGTGCGCCGTCGTCGTCGTCCCACCACTAGCGAAGTTAGTCAGGAAATCAACCAAGAAGCTAGTGCGCCAGCGAGTTTTACGCCCGAACCGATTGCGCCCGAAACTCCAGTTTTTCTCGGCGAAGTCATTCCTTTAGAAACCCCGGTGAGCGCCGAGGTGACGGAGGAGCCACAAGTAGAGGCCGAAACCACGGTGCTGCGTCGTCGTCGTCGTCGTTCCTCCGCCACTGTCGATGAGTCATGAGCGCAGAACCCTTAATTGCTGGTGTCGATGAAGTGGGGCGCGGGGCTTTATTTGGCCCCGTGGTGGCGGCGGTAGTGGTCACTGTCCCCTCTGGTTTTCCGCAGCTGTGGGAGTTGGGGGTGAAGGATAGTAAGCAACTTAGCCCCCAAAAACGGCAAAAATTGAGCCCGCAAATACAACGGGATTTTGTTTGTCGCATCGGTTATGCTACGGTGAAAGAGATCGATCGCTTGAATATTCTTCATGCCTCTCTACTGGCAATGAGCAGAGCTATCGGGAAATTACCCCTTTCCCCCAGTCTCTGTTTGATCGATGGCAAGCACATTATTAAAGATTTGTCAATCCCCCAAAAGGCGGTAATTCAGGGAGACCAACAATCGCCGGTAATTGCGGCGGCTAGTATCGTGGCCAAAGTCTGGCGCGATGACTTAATTGCTCGTTGGCACGGACGCTATCCCGATTATGGACTCCCTCGTCACAAGGGTTATGGCACTGCTCAACACCTAGAAGCGATTGGCAACCATGGACTTACTTCTCAGCACCGGCTCTCTTTTAGTCCCTGTCAACAAATCCGCGTCAGTCCCCACCCAAGGACGGAGTGGGGTGGGGATGGCGATTGAGGGGTTTACTCACTGAGAACTGATGCCAGGGCCTGACGGGCAATTTTTGTGACGTAGAGGGTGACGGCAACGGTAGCGATAAAACCAATAAGGCGAATAGTCCATAGTAAAACTGGGTTAGTGGCTGGTGCCGAGGTCCCGATAGTGGCAAGACTGCCCGCTAAAGAGCCAATATAGACATACATTATTGTCCCCGGAATCATGCCCGCGCAACCTATTAGATAATCTTTCAGAGAAACCCCGGTGACACCATAGGCATAATTGAGCAGAGTAAAGGGAAATATGGGAGATAAACGGGTTAAAAGCACTATTTTTAAACCTTCTTTCCCCACAGCTTCATCGATAGCTTGAAATTTATTATTACCTTGAATTTTTTCCGCCACCCACCCCCTAGCCAGATAACGTCCCACCAAAAAAGCGGCAGTAGCGCCGATAGTTGCCCCGATAAAGACGTAAAAAGAGCCTAAAACTACGCCAAAAACTACACCAGCCCCTAAAGTCAGGATTGAACCGGGAAAAAAGGCCACAGTAGCTAGAATATAGATAATTATAAACGCGATCGCTCCCACAGACCCCAAACTATCCACCCAAGTCAAGGCATGGAAAAGAATAGTTTGAGGATTAAAACCAGTGGAGGCACTGGATTCAACAGCAAAAGCGGGGGGAGTAGTCAGGAGAAAAACAAGGCTAAATGTAGTTAATAACAGCAAATGCCTGATAATCACAGTTTTTTCCGAGGGCAAAAACTTGGAAATAATCATAAAAAGTCCCTATAAGGAATGAAAAAAAAGAGATTGAACTACAGAAGCGAATTAAATAGAACTGGGGCTATTCTACCCCGATTATCATTGTTTAGACCAGAAAGCCAATCCTAAAAATTCCCAGAAAATCCCAGTCTTTCTGAGAAGATAAGACAAGCAACAGCCGGGTAATTTTTGCCGTTTACTTGATATTGCACCTTGCCGTCTCTGGGGAAAAAATGTCACAATTAGAAATAATTAGCATTGGATATAGCAATTAATCTATGAAAATCCTCCCCGAAGTCAAAGTCCCCACCTTCCTGCAAATGGCACAATGGATCATTAATCCCGTAGCTTTTATGGAAAATGCCGCCCGCAAGCATGGCGATATTTTTAGCGCAAAAGTGGGTTTAACTGTAGATAATTTTATCTTTGTCAGTAGTCCTTCAGCCCTACAACAAATTTTAACTAATGACCGTAAAAAATTTTCGGCACCGGGGGAAACCAATCGGATTATTGCCCCGATTATTGGTGATTATTCCGTCATCATGTTAGACGGAGACATCCACAAAAAACGCCGTCAGCTTTTATTGCCACCTTTTCACGGGGAAAGAATGCGTTTCTACGGCGATTTAATCCGCGATATTACCCTAAGAGTAATGGCAGAATTGCCCGAAAATCAACCTTTTAAGGCCCGTTCAGCGACCACAGCGATTGCTTTACAAGTAATTATGGAGGCAGTTTTTGGAATTAGTCAAGGGGAACGTTATCAAACCCTGAAAAAAATTCTGGCTGAAATGCTCGATATTTTTAACTCTCCGGTGATGGTTTCTTTGTTATTTTTCCCAATTTTGCAGGCTGATTTGGGTGCTTGGAGTCCCTGGGGAAAATACCAGCGTTCCCAAGCAAAAATTGATGATATTATCTATACAGAAATTGCCGAAAGAAAAGCTAATCCTAACCCCAATCGTAGTGATATTTTATCACTACTGATGTCGGCCCGGGATGAAGAAGGCAACCCGATGAGCGATAAGGAATTGCGCGATGAATTAATGACCTTATTATTCGCAGGTCATGAAACCACCGCCACCGCTATATCTTGGGTGCTCTACTGGACTCATCGCTATCCAGAAATTAAAGCAAAAATTCTCCAAGAAATAGCCACTTTAGGAGATAATCCTAACCCCATTGATATAACTCGATTACCCTATCTTTCGGCGGTTTGTTCGGAAACTTTACGCATTCATCCCGTGGCAATGTTAACTTTTCCGCGAGTAGTGCAAGAACCGGTAGAACTAGATGGTTATCCTTTAGAAAAAGGGACAATTCTTATGGGTTGTATTTATCTAGCTCACCACCGTGAGCAAACTTTCCCCGATTCCCATATTTTTAAACCAGAACGCTTTTTAGAAAAACAATTCACCCCCTACGAATATATGCCTTTTGGTGGTGGAGCGCGTCGTTGTATCGGGGAAGTTTTAGCTATCTACGAGATGAAAATCGCTATCGCCACAATTTTGGCCAATTATCAGTTAACTCTAGTTAATAATACCCCTGAAAAACCCAGTCGCCGCGGTGTCACCCTTGCTCCCTCGCGAGGAGTTCCCATGGTCTTAAAAGGACGACGGGAACCTCTGGTGACTGCCCCCATGCTCGCCGAAATTTCTTAAAAAAACTGACAAACTATTGTACAATCAGAGTTGTGGTATCCCATATCATAACTCTGCTTTTTTGTCAATAAAATTGGGGATAATTATGGTCTTAATTCGTTTAGCTAAATCTTGGCAAATTTCCGAAAATGAAGTTACTTCTGAAAGTGTTTATTTTAACCGTCGTCGCTTTTTACAGGGGTTAATCGGGGCAGGAATTGCGGGGAGTTCCCTATTATTAACTTCTTGTGGTAAATCCTCCTCCTCGGAAGCTTTAGAAAAAAGTTTGCAATTACCTAAAATTGAAGGGTTCAGCAAAAATCCGCAGTTTTTAACGGTAAATCGCCCCATAGCTGCCGAAACTGTAGCGGGGAGATATAACAATTTTTATGAGTTCGGAGGGGGGAAAAATATCTGGTTAAAAGCGCAGAAACTACCGACGAATCCCTGGACGGTAGAAGTGGGAGGATTGGTAAAAAATCCCCAAACCTACGATATAGATACTATTAAAAAAACCTTTCCTCTCGAAGAAAGAATCTATCGTTTTCGTTGTGTGGAAGCTTGGTCAATGGTCTTACCTTGGCTTGGTTTTCCCATGGCTGCTTTAATTGCGGCAGTGGAACCAAAACCCGAAGCAAAATTCGTCCGTTTTACCTCCTTTTATGATCCAGAAATTACCCAGGGGCCAGGATTACATTTAGGAGCCTTACCCTGGCCCTATACAGAAGGTTTAAGAATTGAGGAAATGGCCAACGAATTAGCTTTCTTTGCTGTGGGAATTTTCGGACATGATTTACCAAAACAACACGGCGCACCCTTGCGAATGGTTATTCCTTGGAAATACGGTTTTAAAGGGGCAAAATCGATAGTAAAAATTGAATTTACCGCCAAACAACCCGCCACCTACTGGAACACAATTGACGCTCACGAATACGATTTTGAGGCTAATGTCAACCCCAGTAAACCCCATCCCCGTTGGTCGCAAGCAACGGAGAAATTTATCGGCAGTAGAAGTGATTTATCTTGGGAAATTATCGAAACTCTGCCCTATAATGGCTACGGTGAATATGTGGCTAGTTTGTATAGTTGATTTTGATGATTACCCTCGTTTTATTCAGTTTAACTAAGTATCTATGGACAATAAAACTCTGTACGAACAAGACTTTTATCTCTGGATTAGAACTACTATTAATCAACTGCAAGCGAGACAGTTTGAGCGGGTAGATTTAGAGAATTTACTGGAGGAATTAGCAAGTATGGGGAGGAGTGAAAAACGCAAAATTGAAAATCCTTTGATTCAATTGCTGGTACATTTGCTGAAACTA
>NZ_JADBUZ010000036.1:0-33833 GCF_020245305.1 Microcystis sp. M20BS1
CGGATGATACCGTGGACTTCATAGCCTTTTTCTAATAATAATTCGCTTAGATAGGAACCATCTTGACCGGTGATGCCGGTAATTAGGGCGCGTTTAGCTTCAGTCATCAGTAATTTACCTAATCGGAAAGAATAAAGACCAGGGCAGGGTCTGACTGCTTATAGCACACTTTAGCCCCTCATGACAAGTTTAGCGATTAGTTATCGGGACAGTCTTGACAAGATTCCCTGAACCTGAATTCAGGTTTGGCAGTCCCTTTAACCCTTAATCCTTTCCCATCTGTGGAGTCCAAATCCTGAAAATATCTCTTCTTGTCGGGAAAACTCTTGCCACAAATAGCACAAATCTGTTATGATGGTTTGTCTGTGTCCCGATCAACCATACCAGTATTGAGAACAAGAAACGACTGTGGCTAATACAAAGTCTGCACTCAAACGAGTCCAAATCTCCGAAAGAAATCGACTACGCAACAAAGCGTACAAGTCAGCCGTAAGAACCCTGATCAAAAAATGTCTTGTCGCTGTCTCGGCCTACGGAGCCAACCCCAGCCCAGAAGGGTTAGAAAGCGCCCAACAAGCTCTATCAGAAGCTTACAGTAAAATCGATAAAGCCGTCAAGCGCAACGTCTTGCACCGGAACAACGGTGCTAGAAAAAAAGCCGGTTTAGCCAAAGCTTTGCAAAAAGTTAGCCAAGCTTCCTAAGGAACAAGTAAGCTGTAATCAGGACAGACGCAACAAGCGATCGGGGGTCGATGCAATTAATAGATACGCACGTTCATCTGAACTTTGACGTTTTGCAAGCCGACTTGCCCGCTATCTCCGAACGTTGGCGAAGTGTGGGAGTCGTTCATCTGGTTCACTCCTGTGTTGAACCAGAGGAATTTGCGGCGATTAAAGCCATTGCTGATCAATTTGAGGAAATTTCCTTCGCCGTCGGTTTACATCCCCTAGATGCCCAAAAATGGCGAGATAATAGTGCCGAGCAGATCGAATCCCTAGCCCGATCTGATCGGCGCGTCGTGGCGATCGGGGAAATGGGGTTAGACTTCTATAAAGCGGATAACCAAGAGCAGCAAAAACGGGTGTTTTGGACGCAATTGGAAATCGCCCATCGTCTCGATAAACCCGTGATTATCCATTGTCGAGATGCGGCTAAGGAAATGCGGGAGGAAATCAGTGCCTTTCGGCAACAAGTGGGCAAAATTCGCGGCGTGATGCACTGCTGGACTGGCAACCCCGAAGAAACTCAATGGTTTTTAGATTTGGGTTTTTACATCAGCTTTAGCGGCATTGTCACCTTCAAAAACAGTAAAACCGTGCAAGCTGCCGCCCAAATTGTCCCCAGCGATCGCCTACTGATCGAAACCGATTGCCCCTTTCTCTCACCCAATCCCCACCGCGGTAAACCTTGTGAACCCTCTTTCGTCTTCCATGTAGCCGAAACCGTCGCCCGTCTGCGCGGCTATCCGGTCGAAACCCTAGCCGAACAAACCACCCACAACGCCCGCAAATTATTTCAACTCCCCAGTTAAAAAACATAGTTTATTAGACAGGAGAAAGGAGTCAGGAGTCAGGAGAAAGCTTTCATTTATTCTCCGGTGTTCCCCTACTCCCCCATCACCCATCCCCTCACCGCTCACTGATATCCGACCGTCGCTATCGTGTCATCAGCCCTTGTAACCATAATGAACAATCTTACCTTTAACCTCTTACCCGACCTCATCGAAATCCAACACTCCAGTTTTCGGTGGTTTTTGGAAGAAGGACTAATCGAGGAACTGAACAGCTTTTCCCCCATCAGCGACTATACAGGTAAATTAGAACTACATTTCCTCGGCCAGGACTACAGACTCAAAGAACCGAAATACAACGTCGATGAAGCCAAACGACGTGATAGCACCTATTCCGTTCAGATGTACGTTCCTACCCGTCTAATCAACAAAGAAACGGGAGAAAACATCGAACAGGAAGTGTTTATCGGCGATTTACCCCTGATGACCGAACGGGGAACCTTTATCATTAACGGGGCCGAACGAGTCATCGTCAATCAGATCGTCCGTTCCCCCGGTGTTTACTACAAAGCCGAAATCGACAAAAACGGTCGCCGTACCTACTCCGCTTCCCTGATTCCCAACCGAGGAGCTTGGTTAAAATTTGAAACCGACAAAAACGGCTTAGTCTGGGTCAGAATCGACAAAACCCGCAAATTATCCGCCCAAGTTCTCCTGAAAGCGATCGGATTGAGCGATAACGAAATCTTTGACTCCCTACGCCATCCCGAATTTTACCAAAAAACCCTCGACAAAGAAGGCAATCCCACCGAAGAAGAGGCACTCCTCGACCTGTACCGCAAACTACGCCCCGGGGAACCCCCCACCGTCACCGGCGGACAACAACTACTCGAATCGCGCTTTTTTGACAATAAACGCTACGATCTCGGTCGCGTTGGTCGTTATAAACTCAACAAAAAACTACGCCTCAACGTCCCCGATAACCAGCGCGTTCTCACCACCACCGACATCTTATCGGCGATCGACTACCTAATTAACCTCGAATTTGACATCGGCAACACCGACGACATCGACCACCTCGGCAACCGTCGCGTCCGTTCCGTGGGTGAACTGCTCCAAAACCAAGTGCGAGTAGGTTTAAACCGCTTAGAAAGAATCATTCGGGAACGGATGACCGTCAGCGAATCCCAAAACCTCACCCCCGCTTCCCTAGTCAACCCGAAACCCCTAGTAGCGGCGATTAAAGAATTCTTTGGTTCCTCGCAACTCTCCCAGTTCATGGATCAAACCAACCCCCTAGCGGAATTGACCCATAAACGCCGCATTTCCGCCCTTGGACCTGGCGGTCTGACCCGGGAACGGGCCGGTTTTGCCGTGCGCGACATCCACCCCTCCCACCACGGTCGCATTTGTCCGGTGGAAACCCCAGAAGGTCCCAACGCCGGTTTAATCGGTTCCCTGGCCACCTACGCTCGCGTCAACGACTACGGTTTTATTGAAACCCCCTGTTATGCGGTGGAAAATGGCCGAGTACGCTATGATCTCCCCGTTAAATACCTCACTGCCGACGAAGAAGACGATCTCAGAGTCGCACCGGGAGACGTGGCCACCGATGAAAATGGTTATATCCTGGGCGAAACTATCCCCGTGCGCTATCGGCAGGAATTCTCCACCACTTCCCCCGAACAAGTGGACTACGTTTGTGTTTCCCCCGTCCAAATTGTCTCGGTGGCCACTTCCCTGATTCCCTTCCTCGAACACGACGACGCTAACCGCGCCCTCATGGGTTCTAATATGCAACGACAAGCGGTTCCCCTGCTGCGTCCCGAACGTCCCCTGGTGGGTACTGGATTGGAAGCACAGGCCGCTCGCGACTCTGGTATGGTCATCGTTTCGCGTACCAATGGGGTCGTTTCCTACGTCGATGCTAACCGGATTCGCATCAAAGTGGCGGATGAAGACAAAGAGATTTTTGGCAAGAGCGAGATCGAGTACGAAATTCAGAAATATCAACGCTCTAACCAAGATACCTGCCTAAATCAGCGTCCTTTAGTCTATCAAGGTGAACAGGTTGTGCCGGGGCAGATCCTCGCCGATGGTTCCGCCACCGAAGGAGGAGAAATCGCCCTCGGCCAGAATATTCTCGTCGCCTATATGCCCTGGGAAGGCTATAACTACGAAGACGCGATTTTAATCAGTGAAAGACTGGTGGCACAAGACACCTACACCAGCATCCACATTGAAAAATACGAAATCGAAGCCCGTCAAACTAAGCTAGGACCAGAGGAAATCACCAGGGAAATTCCCAACGTCGGTGAAGATGCCCTGCGAAACCTCGATGAACGCGGCATTATTCGCATCGGTGCCTGGGTAGAAGCCAGCGATATCCTTGTGGGGAAAGTCACCCCGAAAGGCGAATCAGACCAACCTCCTGAAGAAAAACTACTGCGGGCAATTTTCGGCGAAAAGGCACGGGATGTACGCGATAACTCCCTGCGCGTCCCCAACGGCGAAAAAGGCCGGGTAGTAGATGTGCGGGTATTTACCCGCGAACAGGGGGATGAATTGCCCCCCGGAGCCAATATGGTGGTGCGGGTCTATGTTGCCCAAAAACGCAAAATCCAAGTGGGCGATAAAATGGCGGGTCGTCACGGCAATAAAGGGATTATTTCTCGGATTCTGCCCCTAGAAGATATGCCCTACCTCCCCGATGGTCGCCCCGTCGATATCGTTCTCAATCCCTTGGGGGTTCCCAGTCGCATGAACGTCGGTCAGGTGTTTGAATGTTTACTCGGTTGGGCCGGCGAAAATCTGGGCGTGCGCTTTAAGATTACTCCCTTTGACGAAATGTATGGGGAAGAAGCCAGCCGTTTAACCGTCCACGGATTGCTAGAAAATGCCTCGAAAAAACCCAATCGCGATTGGGTGTTCAAGGAAGAACACGCCGGCAAAGTCACCGTCTATGATGGTCGCACCGGCGAACCCTTTGACCGTCCCGTTACCGTCGGTATGGCCTATATGTTAAAACTGGTTCACCTGGTTGATGATAAAATTCACGCCCGTTCTACTGGTCCCTACTCCTTGGTTACTCAGCAACCCTTGGGCGGTAAAGCTCAACAGGGAGGCCAGCGCTTCGGAGAAATGGAAGTCTGGGCCCTAGAAGCCTACGGGGCGGCCTATACTTTGCAGGAATTGCTAACGGTAAAATCCGATGATATGCAAGGACGGAATGAGGCTTTAAATGCGATCGTAAAAGGCAAGCCGATTCCCCGCCCGGGTACGCCAGAATCCTTTAAGGTTTTGATGCGAGAATTGCAATCCCTCGGCCTCGATATCGCCGTTCACAAGGTGGAAAATGCCCCCGATGGTACTTCCCGCGATGTGGAGGTGGATCTGATGGTCGATGTCGGCCGTCGCGCCCCCTCTCGCCCCACCTACGAATCCTTAACCACAGAAGACCTTGAGGAAGAAGAATCGGAAGTGTAATTTCAGTTATCAGTGAGCAGTAATCAGTAATCAGTGAGAAGTCAG
This sequence comes from Microcystis sp. M20BS1, assembly GCF_020245305.1. Lineage (NCBI taxonomy): Bacteria > Bacillati > Cyanobacteriota > Cyanophyceae > Chroococcales > Microcystaceae > Microcystis > Microcystis sp. M20BS1. The sequence goes on from NZ_JADBUZ010000036.1 coordinate 5,043, forward strand.
GAGTCAGTAGTCAGGAGACAGGAGAGAATTTTCCAGGAAAAAGCAAAAAAAAGGACAGTAAAGTAAAAATTTGCCTATTCCCTATTCCCCGTTCCCTATTTCCTGTTCCCTTTTCTAACTGAATGCTGAATGCTGAATGCTGATAGCTAATAGCTGTTTACTTGTTACCCGGATCGAGATGTTTTATAACCAAACTGTTGACAAAGGAAAACTGAAAAAACTGATCGCTTGGGCCTATCAAAACTACGGTTCGGCGCGCTGTTCACAAATGGCCGATGAATTGAAAAACCTCGGTTTTCGTTTCGCTACCAAAGCAGGGGTTTCCATTAGTGTGGATGATTTAACCGTACCGCCGGCTAAACGACAAATGATCGAAAGTGCCGAACAGGAAATCCGGCAAACCGAACAGCGTTATGTGCGCGGGGAAATCACCGAAGTGGAACGCTTCCAAAAAGTAATCGATACTTGGAATAGTACATCTGAATCGCTTAAAGATGAAGTAATTCGCAACTTCCAAGTTACCGATCCCCTCAACTCCGTCTATATGATGGCTTTCTCCGGAGCGCGGGGCAATATGAGCCAAGTGCGTCAGTTAGTGGGAATGCGGGGATTAATGGCTAATCCCCAAGGGGAAATTATCGACCTCCCGATTAAGACTAACTTCCGGGAAGGATTGACCGTTACCGAATACGTTATTTCCTCCTACGGGGCGCGCAAAGGTTTAGTTGATACCGCCCTACGGACGGCAGATTCCGGTTATCTGACCCGTCGTCTCGTCGATGTGTCCCAAGATGTCATCGTCCGCGAGGCCGATTGTGGCACCAATCGTTACATCGAATTAACCGCCATGACCGATGGCGATCGCGTGTTAATTCCCTTAAGCGATCGCCTATTAGGTCGTTCCCTGGCCGAAGATGTGGTGGTCAATGGAGAAGTGATCGCCACCCGCAACCAGATTATCGATGACGAAACCGCCGAAAAACTAGGGCGACTCGTCGATAAAATCAAAGTCCGCAGCCCCTTAACCTGTGAAGCGGCCCGCTCGGTTTGCCAAACCTGTTACGGTTGGAGTCTGGCCCACGGTCATCCGGTGGATATGGGGGAAGCAGTGGGAATTATTGCCGCCCAATCGATCGGGGAACCGGGGACTCAGTTAACCATGCGTACCTTCCACACCGGGGGTGTATTTACCGGAGAAGTGGCCCGGCAAGTGCGGAGTCCCTTCGAGGGAAGCGTGCGTTTTCTGCCGGGGTTAAGTATCCGTAACGTGCGAACTCGCCACGGAGATGAACGGGACCAGGTGGAGGCACCGGGGGAAATTAAATTAACACCCAAGGATAAAACTAAAGAAACTGTCACCTACTCTTTAACTCCGGGATCACTGCTATTTGTCACCGATGGGGCAACGGTAAGCGAGGAACAGTTACTAGCGGAAATAACCTCCGATAAAGTCCAAAAATCCACAGAAAAAGCCACAAAAGACGTAACCAGTGACTTAGCCGGCGAGGTGCTATTCTCCCAATTAGTCCCAGAGGAAAAAACCGATCGCCAAGGCAATACCACCCGCATCGCCCAACGGGGGGGATTACTATGGATTCTCTCCGGAGAAGTGTATAACTTGCCAACCGGGGCCGAACCTGTGGTCAGTAACGGCGATCAAGTACAAGTGGGGGATGTTTTAGCAGAAACTAAGCTGGTATCCACTAACGGCGGTTTGGTGCGTTTAGCCCCCAATAGCCGGGAAATCGATATCGTCACCGCTTCCGTGTCCTTGGATCAGGCCGAAGTAAAAGTAGAAAGTAGTGCCGGTCGGGAACAGTTTATTATTCATACGGGAGATGGTCAAAGCTTCCTACTGAAAACCACTCCGGGGACAAAAGTACAGAATCATGCCATTGTCGCCGAGTTAATCGATGATCGCTATCAAACCCACACCGGCGGCATGATTAAATACGTCGATATCGAAGTCGCCAAAGGCAGCCGTAAACAGGGTTATGAAATCACCAAAGGCGGCACGATCCTCTGGATTCCCGAAGAAACCCACGAAGTCAATAAAGATATTTCCCTCTTACAGGTGGAAGATGGGCAGTATGTGGAAGCAGGGGAAGAAGTGGTTAAAGACATCTTCTGTAACTGTAGCGGTGTGGTGGAAGTGATCCAGAAAAATGACATCCTCCGGGAGATTATTGTCAAACCAGGGCTGTTATTTATGGATCTTGAACCGGAATCCTCCGGAATTGCCCAAGAACAGTTAATTTACCCCGGGACACAGTTGACTCCCGAAGTGACGATCGAGGAGTTACGGCAAGCGGAATGGGTGGAAACTAACGAGGGTTTGGGATTACTGCTGCGACCAGTACAGGAGTTCGCCGTAGAAGACCAATCCACTTCTCCCACCCAAGGTTCCGCTAACCAAGAAGGAGGACGACATATCGAACTGCGATCGGTGCAGCGCATTTTCTTTAAAGACGGGGAAAGAGTTAAATCCGTCGAGGGTTGTCAACTGATCAGCACCCAATTAGTCCTCGAAATTTCCAGCGAAGAACCAGAATCAGTCTCCCATCTGACGGCCGATATCGAGTTAGAACCGATTGAGGACAGGGATTGTCAGCGTTTACAGTTAGTTATTCTCGAATCTCTGGTGCTGCGTCGGGATAGTGATAATGATCCTTTAGGGGGTAATATTCAGACTCGCGTTCTCGTCCAAGATGGCGATGAAATTCCACCGGGGGCAGTGGTGGCCCGGACTGAGATTCAGTGTAAGGAAGCTGGAGAAATTCGCGGGATTCGCAAGGGTAGCGAACCGGTACGCCGTCTTTTAATTGTCAGTGACCGTGACGAGTTTATTCTCCCGCTCGCTGTTGCTCCCACCGTCAAAGCTGGGGATCTGGTAATCGCCGAAACCGAGATCGGCGCTGGAGTTTTAGCCCCCAATTCCGGTCAAGTGCTGGCCATTGACCAAACCACCACCGGCTATGAAATCCGTCTGCGTAAGGCCCGACCCTACCGAGTGTCGGCTGGAGCGATTCTGCACATCGATGAGGGGGATTTAGTCCAACGGGGCGATAATTTGGTGCTGTTGGTGTTTGAGCGCTCGAAAACCGGGGATATCATTCAAGGTTTACCCAGAATCGAAGAACTGCTCGAAGCACGCAAACCGAAGGAGGCTTGTGTACTAGCACGCAAACCGGGAGTTTGTCAAGTGGAGTATCAAGATTCTGAGATCGTCGATATTAAGGTGGTCGAGGATGACGGCACGATCAGTGAATATCCGCTTTTAGGCAGTCAAAACCCCCTGGTGAGCGATAATCAGCGTATCGATGTGGGTCAGGCGTTAACCGATGGTCAGGCTAATCCCCACGAGATTTTAGAGGTGTTCTTTAATTATTATGTGGATAGCTTGGGCAGTTACGAAGCGGCCTTAAAAGCCTTGGAAAAAACCCAGATGTTCCTCGTTGATCAGGTACAGTCGGTTTACCAATCCCAGGGGATCGATATTGCTGATAAACACATCGAAGTGATCGTGCGTCAGATGACTTCTAAGGTGCGGATCGATGACGGTGGCGATACCAGTATGTTACCCGGGGAATTGTTGGAATTGCGACAGGTGGAGACGGTAAATGAAGCCATGTCAATCACCGGTGGGGCGGCAGCTAAATATACGCCTGTACTACTGGGAATCACCAAGGCTTCCTTGAATACCGATAGCTTTATCAGTGCCGCCTCCTTCCAAGAAACCACCCGCGTCCTCACGGAAGCGGCGATCGAAGGCAAGTCCGACTGGTTACGCGGTCTCAAGGAAAACGTGATTATCGGTCGTCTGATTCCGGCGGGTACTGGCTTCAATGCCCACGAAAACATGGCGGGGGTCAGCGATTACACCCCCCCGGAGGAGGAATATAACTACAACAACAATCGTGGTTATTACGCTCCTCCCGGCGGCCTCGGTTTCCCCCCTCGTCCCGGTTTCGGCGACAGTAGTGAGGATAGCGATATGATTCTTGACGATCAAACCGCTCGCGCCTACGCTGAGGGTGATGTGGTCGATTTAGAGGATGATGAAATGGCTTTCCTATCTTCCCGCGGCAGCAGTCGCTTTAGTCGCCAACCCATCAGCGACAGCTGGTCAGAAGTCGATGAGGAAGGGGGAGAGGACGATTTCGAGGGGGATTACGAAGAAGAATAATCGTCTGTAGATATCTTAAAAGGAGGAGTGGCAGGAAAAACCTTTGTTATTCCCCAAAAACCTCCTCCTTTTCCCGACAAACTCCCTAATTTTTTAGCTAACTCACCAGAGTTTGGCAATAAAAGAAGGCAGCATTTTTTGTCAACCAGAAAGGGTACAAGGTTGAGATTTGAAGAATTTTCTCTCAAGTCGGGATGACAGGATTTGAACCTGCGGCATCCTGCTCCCAAAGCAGGCGCGCTACCAAGCTGCGCTACATCCCGAGGTAAACTCTTTTTTTAGTATAGCCTAAGAGCCGCATTATTAATCGGGATACCAAAACATCCCTTTGATACCTTCGGGATCGAGAACAAAACCGAGACGACGATAGAAATCCACCACCTGCGGATCGGCGAAAAGAGTTATATTACTGATGTCCTCACCTCGCAACTTCCTGATCATAAATTTCATTAATGCTTTACCAAAGCCTTTACTTTGATAGTGAGGATGAACAACCACATCCCAGACCGTAGCATTAAAAGCGTGATCGGAAGTGGCACGAGCAAAACCCACTAAACGACGGCGATTACCTCGCACTTCCCACATCGACACCACTAAAAAACTACATTCGATCGCTTTTTTAACCTTGCGTAAAGGACGACGGGCCCAACCTACCGAGTCACAAAGTTCTTCTAACTCATATAGATCTAGCTCTCGATCGGTACTAAAAAATACTCGCGTCTGTCCGAGGTCATTCTGGGCAACCTCTACCAAGTCTCCCGAATAGTCAGGTGATGCAGTGACTTCCGAGCTATTAAATAATCTCTTCCAAAAAACCATGCCGGGGGGCTACTGCCTCAATATTATCCTTTTAGCCTAGTATATTTTATTTTCCCCTCTCTAAGAACAATCGGGCAACCGGAGTCCAAATGTGATTGGGTGAGTACGGAGAGGGTGGGATTTGAACCCACGAACCATTGCTGGTTACTCGATTTCAAGTCGAGCGCGATCGACCACTCTGCCACCTCTCCAAGGCAGCTAGACTTATATCCTATCATTAGATTCCTTGCATAAATCAAAAAATTTTCCGCAAATGAAAGGAAAAGGTGTGCATATTAGACCTCTTGCAGAAATCAAAAATCGTTGTTAGGGTTAGGAGTCAGTAGCCAGTAGTCAGTAGTCAGGAGAATTAAGAATGAATAATAATCAATTAAATGGTCTATTTACAGATTTTTAGCGTTGGCTGAATAAGTCTGTTGGTGGAGTCAGTAGCCGGTCGTCAGGAGATAGGAGTCAGGAGATAGGAGTCAGGAGATAGGAGATTATTTTATTTATTCTCCCCACACCCCACACCCCACTTCCCACTTCCCACACCCCACACCCTGTCCCCACGAAAAACTTTTTCAGCAGACCCTGATTATGCAAGAGGTTTACTATCGGGTTAAAGATTAAAATTTCCCCTTTCCCCCTTCCCCGACTTCTGCAAGAGGTCTATTCTAGTACATTAGAAGTGTGATTAGGGGTTTCTGAGCAGGATGTTGGGCGGAGGCCGATAGGCCCGACTACTTCCCCTCACTACCCCCGCCGGGATGACCGACTTATTCCTTTAATTTCTGTAATTTTCAGCTTTCAAAGGGTAAAACTCAAATTAGAATAGGGAGGGGTGCCTTAAAATTGCTGTTTTGGCGTATAATCACCTCAATAAAATTTAGAAGCTCCTAGAGTTGATAGTTTTAAACATTTCTGTGAGGAAAATGTATTTATTATGAGTTCAATTATTGAAATCGGCGACCAAAAAATTAGCGAGTCAGAGGTATTGCCTCTTTTGGCAAAATATGGTATGTTACCCCAGTTAATCCGGGAAGTAATTATCGAACAAGCGATCGCCAATATCACCTGCAATCCCGAAGAAAGAAACGCGGCCTATTCCCGTTTCTATCAAAATAATCAAATTGCCAACGATGAGCAAATGAAATCTTGGTTACAACAAAACGGGATGGATTCCGAGCAACTAGAATATCTAATTCTGCGGGACATTAAATTAGAAAAATTTAAACAGGAGACTTGGGATAACAAAGTAGAATCCTACTTCTTGCAAGTCAAAAGTCAATTGGATAAGGTGGTTTATTCCCTGATTCGGACAAAAAATATCGGCATTGCCCAAGAACTATTTTTCCGGATACAGGATCGAGAAAATAGCTTCGCTGAACTGGCCAAAAAATACTCCCAAGGATCAGAAGCGGAAACCGGAGGACTGCTTGGACCCGTGGAACTGAGCACTCCCCACCCCCAGATCGGGCAAATTCTCAAAGCAAGTAAACCAGGGCAACTGTGGCCACCGACGCAAGTGGGAGAATGGGTCGTGATTGTCCGGTTAGAAAAATATTTATCCTGTGAATTGGACCCTCCCACCCGTCAACGCTTACGGAATGATTTATTCCAACAATGGTTAATGACTCAAATGCAAACAGTGAAATCTATCCCCGAATCAACCCCAGTCAATAGCGAGCAGGTATCGATTACATAGCATTTCCTTGCAAAACTGGGTAAACCCAGTCTTTTCGCTTAATTATTTGTCAACTTAGTCAATTTTCGCCTAGCTAATGAGTTATACCACTTTAGATTTTACCGCCTTTCTGGAGACTGTACAGCCCTTTGATCGCCTGCCCGTAGAGGTTAGACGTTCCCTCGGTCAGAAATTACAACCCTTTCGCTATGAGATGGGCAATGCCATACTCAAGTGCGATCGCTTACCCTCTCACCTCGTTCTTCTCTACGAGGGAGAGGCCAGACTTTTGGGTTACGATGCTAGGGTTAACAATTCGCTGCCGGTTACTTTGGCTAAATTGCAGCAAGGAGATTTATTTGGGTGGATGAGTCTTCTGCGCGGTACCCCCTGTGAAACGGTGATCGCTTCTTCGGAAGTCACGATCTGTTTAACCTTAAAAGAAGAGGATTTTTGGTCTTTAATCAATAATTACCCGGAATTTAAGCAATATTTCTTTGAACAAACCTCGATCGCTGAAGTTTATGCGACCCTAGGCTCCTATCTTAATCAACAGGCCTGGGGTGGGGGAGACCTGAAAGAAATTGCACAGGCTCTTTTAAACAGAGCTTGTGTGTCCTACAACCAGATTAACGATGATTATCTCTGGTTAGTCAGCGAAAATACCGACAATTATCCTATCGGCACAGTTATCACCCAAAATAATCCGACTAACACCCGTTTATTAGGTCTTTTCTCCAATCAGTTAGATGAATTCTTCGACGTAGCTCAGGGCAAGTTCTTGACAGTTGCAACCGAAGCGGCTGCGGAAACAAAAACCGATGATATCTGGGAAACCCAAGTCATTAAGGGAAATAAACCCACCCAGGTATTAGATATCCCTCAAGGAAAAATAAGCGACATCACCAGCGATATCGACCTTGAAAACACTGTCGAGAAAAACCGGAAATCCTATCCCTTTTTCAGGGGAAAAACGGAACTAGAGGCGGTGAGTGCCTGTTTTCAGATGATCTGCAAATATTTTAATATCCCCTTTCGCAAGGACGTGATCCAACGCATACTAGGGGATCAACTGCAAAGAACTGGCAGCCTTTCCCTGCCCCTGTGTGGGGCTGTGGCCGAGGTAGTGGGACTCCATAGTCAATTAGTGCCTTTACCTGCTACTTCCTTGCCCAATATCAACCCTCCTGCCCTAATTCGCTGGCAAGACAGCATCGTTATCCTCTACGAAATCAATCAACGGGAAACCACGATCGCTGTTCCCGAACGGGGGATAATTAAACGCAAAACCAGCGAATTTCTGGAATCTTGGGGCGAAAAAGGGGAAGTAATTCTGCTTAAACCCACCAAACACACCCAGCAACAGCGTTTTGGCCTATCATGGTTTTGGCCTTCTGTCAAGAAACATAAACGAGTCTTAATAGAAGTTTTTATTGCTTCTTTCTTCGTGCAGTTATTTGCCCTGGCCAATCCCTTGATGATTCAGGTGATCATCGATAAAGTGATCGTGCAGAATAGCCCAGAAACTCTGAATACCCTCGGGGTTTTCCTGTTAGTAATTGCCGTTTTTGAGGGAATTTTAACCTTTTTGAGGACATCCCTGTTTGTCGATACCACTAACCGCATCGACATGACCCTCGGTTCAGAAATTATCGATCACCTGCTGCGCTTACCCCTGAAATACTTTGAACGGCGACCTGTGGGGGAAATTTCGACAAGAATCAATGAATTAGAGAATATTCGGCAATTTTTAACAGGCACAGCCCTAACGGTGGTATTAGATGCCATTTTCTCGGTTATCTACATCGTGGTTATGTTGATCTATAGCCCGATTCTAACCGTTTGGGCGCTGGGAGTCGTACCGATTTTAGTTCTGTCCACAGCTATTTTCGCACCAATCGTGCGGCGACAACTGCGAGCAAAAGCGGAACGAAACGCCGAAACCCAATCCTATCTGGTGGAGGTGATGACGGGAATCCAAACAGTAAAAGCACAGAATATCGAATTGCGTTCCCGTTGGCAGTGGCAAGAACGTTATGCTCGCTATGTGGCCGAAGGTTTTCAAACGGTAATGACCTCAACTTTGGCCGGTTCCTTTAGTCACTTCTTTAACCAATTATCGGGTTTATTAGTGCTGTGGGTGGGAGCAGCCTTAGTTTTAGACGGACAACTCACCCTTGGTCAATTAATCGCCTTCCGGATTATCTCTTCCTACGTTACCTCGCCGATTCTGCGTTTGACCCAACTCTGGCAAAACTTCCAAGAAACCGGCTTATCCCTGGAAAGATTAGCCGATATCGTCGATACTCCCCAAGAAGCGGAACTCGATCGCCACAATATCCCCATGCCCTTAATTAAAGGCACTGTCACCTACGAAAACCTCGCTTTCCGCTTCAATCCCCACGGTGCCCTGCAACTATACAACATCAATTTAGAATTCCCCGCCGGCACTTTTGTCGCTTTGGTGGGAGAAAGTGGCGCCGGGAAAAGTACCATCACTAAACTATTAGCTCGTCTCTACGAACCAGAATCGGGACGAATTCTCATCGACGGCTATGATATCAACAAAGTGGAACTCTATTCCCTGCGTCGTCAAATCGGCATGGTTCCCCAAGAAACCCTATTATTTGACGGTACGGTACAGGAAAATATCGCCCTGACTAACCCCGATGCGACGGTGGAGGAAATTGTCTCGGCAGCGAGAGCAGCTGCAGCCCACGAATTTATTATGACCCTACCCAATGGCTATAATACCCGCGTCGGTGAACGGGGGGCATCCCTATCGGGGGGACAACGACAACGGGTTGCGATCGCTCGTTCCGTCCTGCAAAGACCGCAAATTCTCATTCTTGATGAGGCCACCAGCGCCCTCGACTATAATACCGAACGGCAAGTGTGCCTGAATCTCAAAGAAGTTTTCAAGGATCATACGGTGTTCTTTATTACCCATCGTTTAGCTTCGATCAAATCCGCCGATATTATTGTCATGATGGATAAAGGAACAGTAGCGGAGGAAGGCACCCACGAGGAATTAATGGCCAAAAAAGGCCTTTACTATACTCTCTATAAACAACAGGATTCGCAAATCTAGTTAGTCAGGAGACAGGAGTCAGGAGACAGTAATCAGGAGTCAGAAGATTAGTTTTATTTATTCTCCCCACACCCTACACCCCATCACCCCACACCCCATCACTCCACACCCCACACCCACGAAAAACTTTTTCAGCAAACCCTAAATATAGGAGAATCCCCATGAACGGTAATTCTAACAACGGCCACAACGGCAACGGCAAAGGTAAAAGCGATGAACTGACCCAAGCGGGTAAAAACGTGGCCACTACCACGAAAAATAAAAGTATTACCCCTTCTTTACCCACTTTCAGCCCACCGGAACAATCGGTGATTCTGAAACAATCGCCCATTTGGTCGCGGACGATTATCTGGACATTAATGAGTGTCACCACTGCCGCTTTAATTTGGTCAGTGTTCGCCAAAATCGAGCAGGTGGTCGGTGCCCAAGGACAACTTAAACCCCAGGGCAAAGTGCAAGAAGTACAAGCACCGGTGAATGGGGTGGTACAGTTCGTTAAAGTTAAAGATGGCGATCGAGTTAACAAAGGGGATGTACTGGTTTTAATGGATTCCAGTGCCTCGCAAGTGCAGTTAGAATCTTTGAAAAAAATTCGCGCCACTGCTGAGAAGGAAAATCAATTCTATCGTCTCTTAATGGCGCAGGATCTGACACCGGCAGCAGTGGAAAGTTCGATCGCTCAATTAAAATTACCGAGTGAAATCGCCGATTTAGCCCGTAATCGTGCCGCTTTGGTGGCAGAAAATCAACTTTATCAAGCACAGGTCAGTGAAGGTGCCTCTAGCTCTGCTCTACAAGGGGAAGAGTTAGCCCGTTTAGAGGTTGCCCAACGAGAGGCCAATTCTCGACAAGCGGCCGCTAGATTGGAAATGGAACAATTAGCAAAACAATTGAACCAAACCAGGGTACAGTTGGCCGATGCCCGCTCCCAATTAATCAATGATCGCTTCGTCTTAGAAGAAATTAAGACTCGTAATGCCAATTCGATGAAACAAGGCCAAGAAGGCTTGGATATCGAGCGTAATATTCTTAAGGATATTGAACCCTTGGGGGATGAAGGAGCGATCGCCCGTTATCAGATTAATAAACAAAAACAATCGGTAACTGATCGCCAGAATGAATTACAGCAGCAAGAGGCTAATGGCAAAATCGATCGAGAAAAACAAGAGCAAGAAGTACAAACCCGCATCGCCGAAATTTCCCGTTTGGAACAGGAAGAAAATCGTTATTCCCTGTTGATCTCCCAAGCGCGAGAAAGGCTGATTAACACCACAGTAATCACGGAAAAAGATGTGCGTGATAAAATGGCGGACAATCAGAAACGGATTGCTGAAATCGATAGTCAGATCAGTCGCGTTATCATTGATAACAACAAGCGCATTGCTGAGTTAGATAGTCAAATTAGTCAAGCACAACAGACGATTAAATATCAAAAAATTACCGCCCCCATCGATGGTGTGGTCTTTGATCTCAAGGCGCGGCCTGGGTTTGTTCCCCAACCAAGTCAAGCGGAAGCATTGTTAAAAATTGTTCCCGATGGCTGTCCCACCCAGATCAAAGATGCTGCTAAAGGTTGTTTAGTGGCAGAGGTGGACGTGACTAACCAAGACATCGGTTTTGTGCGCGTGGGACAAAAGACCGATATTCGCATTGATTCCTTTTCCTACAGTGAATACGGCGATATTAAGGGAGAAGTAATCTCGATCGGTTCTGATGCTTTACCTCCCGACGAAAATCACCGTTTTTATCGGTTCCCTGTCCGGGTAAGCTTGAGCAGTCAAGAGTTAGTTTTGAAAGATAAATCTACTCTGCCGCTGCAATCGGGGATGTCTGTGAGTGTCAACATCAAAGTCAATGAAAATCGCACGGTTTTGGGGCTATTTACCGATATGTTCAATAAACAGGTGGATACTCTCAAACAAGTCCGTTAGGCGAAAAAATTCGGGGGTAGATCCTGCCAACGGCCTGAACCGATCGCGCTAATCGCTTCCGAGAGGTTAACTGCACCGGTATAAAGAGCGCGGCCCACGATTACTCCCGTTACTCCTAAAGGTTCCAAAGACAATAAACTCAGTAAGTCCGTCAGGGAACTAATGCCCCCGGAGGCGATGACGGGAATTTCGACAGATTCGGCTAATTCTCGCAAAGCGGCGAGATTCGGGCCAGAAAGGGTGCCATCTCGATGAATATCAGTGTAGATAATCGTGCTGGCTCCTCTTTTTGCCATATCTTGACCGAGTGCGATCGCATCTACTGAGGAAGTTTCTAACCACCCCCTGGTGGCTACTTTACCATCGCGAGCATCAATACCAACAATTATTTGCCCCGGAAAGCTTTGACAAAGTTCGCTGACTAATTCTGGCTTTTCTACGGCTACTGTCCCTAAAATCGCCTTTTCTACCCCGATTTTTAGGAGATTACTCACCGTTTCTAGATCTCGCAGTCCACCCCCCACCTGTACGGGAATGGCAATATCATTAAGAATTGTTTCAATGGTTGACAAATTAACCGATTTACCCTCTTTGGCTCCATCCAAATCGACTAAATGTAATCTGGTTGCCCCCTGATTGACCCATTCTCGCGCCACTATTGCGGGATTATCATTAAAAACCTGCGATTGTTGGTAATCTCCCTGATAAAGTCGCACACATTTGCCATCGAGAATATCAATAGCGGGGATAACTTCCATGTTTTTCTCAATATCTAACTAAGGAGCGTTTTTTATTATATATTACCAGCCTTGTCAGTTATCAGTTATCAGTTATCAGTTATCAGTTTTGAGTCTGAGAGGGGAACAATCCCTCTCAACGCATTGTCCACAAAGGTTTTAAAGTGCCAGCCATTGCGGGGATCGGGGGGAAAATTCCTGGACTTTTTCCCTGAAAATTAGGTAACTGACTACCTCAAAACTGGTAAAACCCCACACCCCAAACCCCATACCCCACTCCCAGGAAAAGCTTTTTGCCGCAAACCATCTATATTAAGTGTGCATGATCAAATGGCAGTAACAGTGCTGTCTTTTCACTGATTACTGTTTACTGATCACTGATTACTGATTATCGATTCCTAGGGGAAAAAATTCTTCTAGAATGATAAGTACATATACGAGAGGAATTATACTCATGTCTGCTGGGAAGTTTCAAACAGCCGCTTCATTATCCGATCGAGAGCTAGAAATACTCGATTTAGTGGCTAATGGTTTAACTAATCAAGAAATCTCGGAAAAGCTGGAGATTAGTAAGCGTACCGTTGATAATCATATTAGTAATATCTTGACGAAAACAAAAACCGATAATCGGGTGGAATTGGTGCGTTGGGCATTGCATTGGGGTAAAGTTTGTCTTGATGATATTAATTGTTGTATCCTTCCTTCCCCGGCGCTGACCGATGATCAGGTTTCCTAAACTTCTTCGACTTTTGCTTGCGGTTAATATCATCAGTCTGGGGGGATGTAGTGATGCGGGTTTTGTCACCCCTCCCCAACAGCTTTTAGGAAATACTTTAAATACCCCTTCCTCAGAAGATAATCCCCGTTTTAACTACGATGGTCGTTATCTGGTTTTTGCCTCTGATCGCAGGGGTCAACGAACGATTTATTTATTCGATCGAGTGGCTAATCGTTTAGTTCCCCTACCGGGGTTAAATCAAGCAAAAACCTATCAAGATCAGCCAGATATTAGTGCCGATGGTCGTTATATTGTTTATGTGTCGGAACAGTCCGGTAAACCCGATATATATATTTATGATCGACAAACTCTGCAAGCAAAAAATCTCACCGAAAATATCTTAGGAGAAGTGCGTCATCCGACGATTAGTGGTAACGGTCGTTTTATTGCTTTTGAAAGTAATCGTTTCGGTCAATGGAATCTGGAAATATTCGATCGAGGTGGCGAAATTTCTCCTTCTTTACCCCCGATAAATTCTTCCCCGTCCCGATAGTATTGGGAGAGAAGGGAGAAGGGTGCGGGGAACTCACAGGTGTAGGTATTTTACAAACCTGTGAAGAGAAGACAAGGAGGACAAGGAGGGAAAGTGGACAAGGAAGTTTTTAGGCGCAAAGAGCAAAAGTGAGATGAGGAAGTATTAACAGCAAGAGTAGATTTTGTCAGGGACTGTTGTGGAAATAAACCATTTAAAGAAATAGCGGATCTTCTCGTTTCTGTTCAGTATTTTTATCAGCTACTAATTGGGATTTTAAAGTATGATAACCTCTTTTACTACCCAAAAAATCTTTCTGTTTCTTTTGGTGGCGTTCCCTGGGAGTTTCCGTTACATCCATTACCGTTACGACCGGTATCTCTGCTTGATTTAGTAGAGCTTTTTTTCCTTTTAAACGGAAGTTTCCCGATGGTAAAAGCATCCGTCTTTTTGAATTGTTCATCTGGTAAGTTTTGATAATCCATACTTTTGCTAATAAACATAGCAAAAGTATAGATGATTTCCTGACCTAAGATCACATTTTATTCTTTTTTCCACTTCCATCTAAAAATCGAGAAAAAAGAAAAACGCTGCATTATACCATAAAAAAATTATGTAAGAGGTTTATTCTTTGACAATAGAGTTGAATTCCTTGCAGCTTGGCTAAGGAGAATTTGGGTTTAATGGGAAGGAGCAGTAAAGACATAAAACTCATCCGCAGCAAGCGATAAACAAGGATAGTTAAAGTCGTATGTTTTTCGAGACTGAGAAGATAACCATAGATATTATGAGTTAGTCTTAGATAACCATAGCGTCGGGTGATAGAAGATGGTTCATGAATAATTTTAATCTGATTGGTAACAACGACTAAATAGCCTTGATTTGCGTATCTTCGGGAAAAATCAAAGTCTTCGTAGTAGAGAAAGTAATCGGGATCAAAATGGGGACAAGTGGAAAAATTAGAGAAATTAATTAATAAACTGCATCCCGTCACCCAGTCAGGAATAAGATAGGGTTTATTTCCATAGTCTAAGGATTCCTCTACCACGTTAATTGTGCCGATTTTAGCATTAAATTTTCCCCAACCAAACCAGATTTTACCATCCGGTTCGTAAATTTCTGTACCAGCGATGGCAACTTCGGGATATTGCTGAAAAAATTTGCTTGCTTTCTCCAGAGAGTCCGGTAATAAGTAAGCATCGGGATTAACTAACCAAACGATAGCTTCTTTGTCTTGTTGATAAATCCAATCAAGTCCTAGATTACATCCTTTCCCAAATCCTAAATTTTCTCCCGCTTCAATAATCTTGACTCTTTGCGCTGCTAAAGATTGGATATTTTTATCTTCAGTGGAATTGTTAATAATGATGAGAGTAGCAGATAAGTTATCGTTGAGGGAAACGATTAAACGCTTAATTAATTCCCCGCAATTGTAGTTAACCGTCAATAGATAAATCATTACAGATAAAAGGTAGGAGTCACTGGCAATTAATAATGGTTAGAGAATAGCTTTTCCGTACTAATTACTCTTTTTGGAGAGGACAGAGATTATACTTTTCAATTTTACTGGAAAAGGGTTGACAATTTTGGAAGTCAATCTCTAGATTTTCTTTAGCTAAATCCTTCCCTAGCTCTGGAGATTTGCTATTAAAGTCAGTCATCAGAATATAGAGATTACCCACGGGGGTTTCTGCGATAAACTTTTCAGCATTTTTTCGCATTAAAGTTCCCTCACTAACTCCCATATTTCCTCGCAATCGCACAAAACGAGTCGAAGCGGGAAAATGGGGAACTAGATAACCCGTTCCTTCATCTCCCCACATAACAATCGTGGAATTTTCGTAGGGTTTTAATGCTTGACTATCGATACCAAAGTAATTATCTGACCATCCCATTCTCCACCAGTCTAAGGGTTTGACTGTAGCGGCAATTAAGGCAAAAATAGCGATTGAGATTATAAAAACTGTCCTTTTATGAGGATAAAGATAGGCAATGATCAGGATAATTAAAACTGGTGTAATTAACTCTAAAACTATCAAGTAACGATAGATAGAAAAACCCTTTAACCAGATCAGATAGGCACTACAATAAAAAGGTAATAGAAATCCGAGAATGGGTACATGGACTAAATTATTTTTTTGCTCTAGAGAACGGCGAGAGGTGTACTGATAAATAATCACTCCCAGAAGAATGACAATTAAAAGATAGGCAATGGCAAAACGAGTCTCTTTAAATTTTACCTCAGCCACTAGGGTTTGTTCCTGCACAAAATAAAAGGGATAAAATAAAAATTGCCAAACATCTTTCGGTAAAAACCGGGTATCTTGCAGGTTAAAATCTGTTTCGATGTAGGGAGATTGAAAAATTTTGTTGAAAAAGGGAAAAAGGGGATTAGCAAAATTAGTCCACATCAGGATTATCCAATAACCCATCGTCAGGGAAAAACCCACAGCCATAGAGAGAATTAAAGTCAGAAGATTACGCAGCTTTTCTTTGATGGTATTGGTTAAAAAACTAATCGCCACGATTAAACTGATACTATACAGTGCCGTGGTCAATTTTAGTCCCGTTGCTAGTCCTAAAAGCAATCCTGCGAAAATTATCGTTTTAAGCTTAACTGGTTGATTACGACCAAGACAAGCGATAATCAAAAATAATCCTGCCAAAACAAAAACACTGCTGGTACTATCTCCGATACTGGTTCCTAATTCGGAAATATAGGCTGCGCCAAAAATACTGGTAATCGCTGCCGCTATGCTTAAAGTTATCTTGTATCTTTCGCAAACCTTATCAAAGGAGTGATAAGTGATTAAATGAACTAACCACTGATTTAAACCGTGAAATCCTCCCAAGAAAAACCCAACCACCACCGGAGGTAGTTTTAGGTAATAGATAGCAACAAAAAAAGGAACATCCATCAAAGGATTAAAGAAAGTTTGTATCTGTGCTGGGAGGACATCATACTTAAAACGTCCCGTTAATAACATATAGGGATTATAAAAATGATAATTCCGTAAATCCCAGCTAACATCTTGACCTAAGATAACTGATAAAATCCCTAGTCCGATAAAATAAACTACTGCCCAGAGGAGGGGATGAGTCAGGTTGAACCGTTTTAATAATGTCATAACTTAATCAATAATTCTGGTGAATTTGACGAGAAAACTAACCCGTTTTTGTGCCATTAGACTAATTAGTAGCTCTGGGACGAGTCGGACTTTTAGCTGATAGCTTTTTACTTGATATACCATGTTTGGCTAACAAATACAAACGGAAACTTTTAACTCCCAAAAACGTCCTTAGGCGAGTTGACCAAATTTTGATATACTAAGGTGATAAAATTGCCCACCATACTGACTCGATCGCCCATGAAGTCCAGAAAAGGGTTAATCTCGGTCAAGCAAGCTTATCTAAAAATTCTATCGGTCATCCTAGTTCTGGCGATAATTGGTTTATCGGTAGTCGGAAACTATGGTATCACTTGGGACGAACCGATCGAAGTGGATATGGTCAATCATAATCTCGAATATATCCGAGAAAACAAGCCCATATCAGAAATGTCCCGTCATTACGGCTTTTATTTTAACTACATCTCCCAGCTCATCTACGAGAGCAAAGAAAAATTTTTCCCCGCTACCCCCAATCTTCCTCCCAATCCCACTGATAAGGATAAATGGCTATCGAGGATCTGGCAAATAACCCGGGTTAAGCACGTCGTCACCTTTCTTTTTTCCCTGATTGCCTATCTATCGGTGGTGGGAATCGTCGCTATCTTAGCAGGAATCGAATCTGCTTGGTTAGGTGCGCTAATTTTAGCCCTATTTCCCGCTTTTTGGGGTCATAGCTTCTTTAATCCCAAAGATATCCCCTTTGCAGCCATGTTCACCCTCGGAACCTTCGCTGGTTCCGTATTACTAGATAAATATTTTCAGTCCGAAAATCAGACTATTAAACTAGGATTTAACCGTTTAACCGTTTATTCTTGCCTCTACGGGATTCTCGCTGGTTTAATCACCGGAATTCGCATCGGTGGCTTTTTTATCCTCTTTTATCTCATCTTCGCCCATCTGGTGGCCCGATGGAATTTAAAAACAATCCTCAAAACTCTCTGGCGTTTTCTGCCCCTATACGCAGTTATTATACTTTTTTGGGCAATAACCACCTATATAGTCTATCCTGCTGCTTGGAGAAACCCGATTACTTGGTTTATCGAAGCGATAACCCTCATGTCGAAGTATAACATCTGGGATAATACGGTTCTCTTTGACGGTCAAAATATCCCCGGTCGTTCCTTGCCTTGGTACTATCTACCCCGGCTATTTTCCCTCACCACCCCCGTCCTCCTGCAAATCGCCGTCCTATTGGGTGTAATGGGGATTTTGACAAAAATGACCAAATTAACGCCAAGCCAGCGTGCTTGCGCCATAATCACCCTACTGCAAGCGTTTTTACTGCCCACCTTTGCTATCCTGCGTCAATCTACCCTCTACGACGGCATCCGTCACTTTTTATTTGTCATTCCCGCCCTAGCAGCGATCGCATCTACGGCCATTATTTGGACATATCATAAACTCAAGCGAAAGTCAATAAAAATCTTTCTAACGACCCTGCTAATCCTCAACTTTAGCGTCATTGTCTATGACATGATTAGCCTGCATCCCTACGAATACACCTACTATAATCGCGCCTACGGAGGCTTAAAAGCGGTCCAAGGTCAACAGGAAACCGATTACTGGGGATTAAGTCTCAAGGAGGGGATGGAATGGCTTAATCAAAATGCCGCCGCTAACTCTACCATTGTGGTTGCCGGTCCGATATTTGCGGCGGAAATGGTAGAGAATCACCAACGAAACTTTACGATAATCTATCGAGATGACTTTGCTTGGGGAAAAGCTCCCGAACCCGATTATTACATGGGTTTATCCCGATACGATTATTTCCAAGCTTTCCCCCATTGTCCCATTGTTCACGCCGTCCAACGCCAAGACACCCCCCTAACCATCATTAAACGTTGTCCTCAGCTATGATCGAAATGACCGCTATTCCGCCGATTTCCTTGCAAAACTACCGTATCGCTGCGATTATTCCCTGTCACAACGAAGAACTAACGATTGCTAAAGTTGTCTCCCAATTCCAAACTTTTCTGCCAGAAGCGGCAATTTATGTTTATAACAACCGCTCTAGCGATGATACCGTGACCGAGGCCCTGAAAGCGGGGGCGATCGTGCGTCAGGAAACCCAACCGGGAAAAGGCAATGTTGTCCGGCGGATGTTTGCCGATATCGAAGCGGATATCTATGTTCTCATCGATGGTGATGATACCTACGAAATTGCGGCAGTACGACGCTTAATTGAACGAATGCTGCGGGAACAATTGGATATGGTGGTCGGTGCGCGTCGGGAAGCGGTAAAATCCTCCCAGGCTTATCGCCGGGGTCATCGCGCCGGTAATCTATTTTTAACAGGATTCGTTAAATTTCTGTTTGGAGCGCGTTTAATCGATATGCTCTCCGGTTATCGCATCTTTTCTCGTCGTTTCGTCAAATCTTTTCCCGCTTTGTCCAATGGTTTCGAGATTGAAACCGAGTTAACTATCCACACTTTAGAATTAAAAATTCCCTTCGCTGAAGAACCAACCCTCTACGGGGAACGTCCCGAGGGTTCCCAAAGTAAGTTAAAAACCTTTCAAGATGGCTGGCGGGTATTGGGAACCGCTATTCTACTTTTTAAAGAAATTCGTCCTTTTCTCTTTTTTAGCCTTGTCTCGCTGATTTTGGCGGTTATTTCCCTCCTCTTAGCGATTCCCGTCCTGTTTGAATACCTCGAAACCGGCTTAGTGCCACGTTTTCCCACCGCTATTTTATCGGCCTCGATCATGCTTTTAGCCTTTTTAGGTTTGACCTCTGGCATGATCCTCGATTCCGTCTCCCGGGGACGAAAAGAGATGAAACGAATGGCTTATCTAGCTAACAGTTGGCTGAAAGCTTAGGGAAAAAAGCTCCCTAAACATACAAGTTTAGGTCACATCTCCAGTTAAACCGTCTCTAACCGTTGCAGCACGGAGGAGGGTTTTTTGTCAATAAATTCCGCCGGCGGAATTTGATATTTAATCAGATTGGCTAATTCCTGTAGTTGGCTGATGGCTTCCGCACCTTCGAGTTTCATTAACTCTCGATCATCGCGCATTTCTGTCCAGGTGATGCCGTAATCGGACACGAGAAACCGAATTAGATGGGTTTCACCCAATCCCACCATAAAAGATGCGCTATTCATTTGACCGCCACAGGTGTAGCAAGATGCTAGATAACCTTGATTTTCTAAGGCGATCGCTAAAGCCTGTAAATCCATGACTAAGTCTTTGACCAGTTGGCGATGCTGTTCTGCAAGTCGTTTAAACACAATTTTCCTCCTGATAACACTCCTCAAGTATAAAACCTTAACACTTTTTTAAGATTCTTTTCTGAGAAAATAGGGTACATGAACTAAGTTTTCTTACGGATGGTAAGTAACAAAATGTAAAGAACCCTAAATCTAGGGTAGCGTAAATTTCTGAGATAGCTAAGTATATATAACTACAGAACCACCAGTTTATCCATCTTTCCACCCCCTCGATCCCAACTATTCCCATCATGCCTATTTTTAAAGTTTATGATCCAGTTTCGACAAAAAAGTTCGTAAATCTATATTGACAATTACATAAACCT
This sequence comes from Microcystis sp. M20BS1, assembly GCF_020245305.1. Classification (NCBI taxonomy): domain Bacteria; kingdom Bacillati; phylum Cyanobacteriota; class Cyanophyceae; order Chroococcales; family Microcystaceae; genus Microcystis; species Microcystis sp. M20BS1. The sequence continues at coordinate 25,427 of NZ_JADBUZ010000036.1, forward strand.
ATGCTTCTATGCCGGATGCGGAGGGGTGTGGGGTGTGGGGTGCGGGGTGTGGGGTGTAGGGTGTGGGGTGTGGGGTGTAGGGTGTGGGGTGTGGGGTGTAGGGTGTGGGGTGTAGGGTGTGGGGTGTAGGGTGTGGGGTGTGGGGTGTAGGGTGTAGGGTGTTTTCTCAGTGAACTGATAACTGATAACTGATAACTGATAACTGATAACTGATAACTGATAACTGATAACTGATCACTGATCACTGATTGCTGATAATATTGTTACGAAAATATAAACACGAAATTCTATAGTTAGCCATGACCCAAAACGGAAGCTCGAAGTCGATCGTTGTCTCTCCCTCGATCCTATCGGCGGATTTTAGTAAATTAGGAGCCGATATCGAGGCTGTGGATAAGGCAGGAGCCGATTGGATTCACGTTGATGTGATGGATGGTCGTTTTGTCCCGAATATCACCATTGGACCCCTGATTGTCTCCGCTATTCGTCCCTATACGAAAAAACCTTTAGATGTGCATTTAATGATCGTGGAACCAGAAAAATATGTGGCTGACTTTGCGAAAGCGGGTGCTGACATTATTTCTGTTCACGCTGAACATAATGCTTCTCCCCACCTTCATCGTACTCTTTGTCAGATCCGCGAACTCGGTAAACAAGCGGGTGTGGTATTAAATCCCTCCACTCCCTTAGATTTAATCGAATATGTGCTGCATTTGTGCGATTTAGTCCTAATTATGAGCGTTAACCCCGGTTTTGGTGGCCAGAGTTTTATCCCGGAAGTTGTCCCCAAAATCCGTCAATTACGTCAAATCTGCGATGAAAAAGGCTTGGATCCCTGGATTGAAGTGGATGGCGGCTTAAAACCGGCTAATACTTGGCAAGTTCTCGAAGCGGGTGCTAATGCGATCGTAGCAGGTTCGGCGGTATTTAATGCCCCTGATTACGCAGCGGCGATCGAAGGTATCCGTAACAGCAAACGTCCCCAACCTCAATTAGCCACCGTTTAATTGTCGCAGGGGTGGGTTAGCTGTTGATTAATTAGGGTCTGCTGAAAAAGTTTTTTGTGGGGACAGGGTGTGGGGTGTGGGGTGTGGGGTGTGGGGTGTAGGTTTTTACTGATTCCCATCTGGTCAATTACCTAATTTTCAGAGAAAAAGTCCCGTAATTTTCCCACGATCACTCCCATAACTGGGACTTTTTGATTGACAAAAAGTCTAAAAGTCTTACCCAACAAGGTTTTTAGATTTATTCAGCCAGCCTTAATTATCTTAGTATTGGCACTAACCCACTCTGCTGATTTGTTCTAAAACCTGCCGCCATAAACCCGAATTAGAGACGGCTAAAACTTCGCTAGAATCAGCTTGTAGGGGATTACCAGACCAATCGCTAATTATTCCGCCCGCACCTTCAATAATCGGGATTAAAGCACAAAAATCGTAGTATTTCAGGTCTGATTCTAGGATTACCATCGGCATGGCAGTGCAGCCAGTGGCTAACATCATATAGTTATAACAATCACCCCCAAAAGCGGTACGTTTGCAGACGCTTTGCAGCTGACGAGCGATCGCTTGTTGTCGTTCTGTGATAAACATTAAGGGAGTGGTGGAGGCTAAACAGGCATTTTTTAAGACAAGTTCCCGATCCTGACGATAGGGATTAACAATCATCTGGTTATTATAAAGACTGGCTTTTCCCTTCACTCCTAACCAGCGATCGCCTAAAATCGGTTGATCGACAATTCCTAAAATCGGTTGATTTTCTGCCACTAGGCCGATTAAAGTCCCAAAAATCGGTAATCCTTTGACAAAAGAGGATGTGCCATCGATCGGATCCAATACCCAATAACGACCACTTTGGGAAGGAATATTGGCTCCTTCTTCCCTAATAACCCCATCTTCAGGCAATTCTCGCCGAATAATCGCCACCATCGCCTCCTCAGCTTCTTGATCGGCGATTGTTACTATTGAGGAAACTTGATCGAGTTTTGTTTCGGTTTCTAGATGAGGCTGCCGAAAATAGCGCCGGATAATCTCTCCAGACGCGTCCGCTAATTGATGAGCTAGTTGGATAGTGCGATCAATATTCATCAAGAAAAGTTATCCATACAGGAAAACAATAATATTTATTTATGTTAAAGGGAAGTGGGGATTTAGCGGAAATTTCCCTATCACCCTAAATCCCTATTGCCTCTTGGATAGTGCGATCGATATTCATCAATAAAAGTTATCCATAGTGGAAAACAATAATATTTATTTATGGTAAAGGGAAGTGGGGAGATGGGGGATTTAGCGGAAATTTCCCTATCACCCTAAATCCCTATTGCTGTGTCGAACCTAGAACCATCAATGGGGAACAGCTTGATTTTGACTCCATAATTAAGTTAGTCAACAATCGATTTAATCTCAAGACGAGAAAAAATTAATCTATTAGGAGTTTAGCTGATGACGGCTTTTACGGAAAATGACCTAAAAAGGTTAGAAAATCTGATTATCAATGGACAAAAAGCAATCGAAACTCGTTTAACCTCTCTGGAGAGTGGACAAAAAGCGATCGAAACTCGTTTAACCTCTCTGGAGAATGGACAAAAAGCGATCGAAACTCGTTTAACCTCTTTGGAGAGTGGACAAAAAGCGATCGAGAATAGTGTCGGAGAGATCAAAAGAGAAATTCAGGTCTTAGAGATAGGACAGACGGAAATTAAGGGAGAAATCAGGACTTTAGACGCAAAAATCACCGGTTTAAATGAAAGAGTGAAACTCATCGAGGCATCCGTGGGAAAAATTCCCGATTTAGCCGAAAAAATTGGGGAGGTAAAAAACTGGAAACAGATCGGTATATCGATTGTGACTGCTTTTGTGGGTGGGGTAATTGGTTGGTTGATTCGGGGAAAATAAAACTAGGCCATGTAACATAGTATTAAGCATTTGTATATTTTTATTAATTTTTATGGAACAGACAGCTTTAAATCTGATCGCGATTACCGTTTTTTCGATCACTCTTTCCGTATTTGTCACTCCTTTGCTGTCTATTTCGCCTTTTGTCCCTGCTTTGGCTACTTTTAGCCTCTTGGGATTAGTTACCGTCGATACTCTCACCTTTAATAACCGAGGCGTGACTTTACTACTGGATGCTCTTTCTCCCAGTAAACACCGTCAAAGAGTTATCTACCACGAAGCCGGACATTTTCTCACCGCTTATATTTTAGGCATTCCGATCGCCAGTTATAGTTTGACCGCTTGGGAAGCCTTTCGTCAAGGCCAGGAGGGAGTCGGCGGCGTTCAATTTGACCTAGCAGATTTAGAGCAAAAAGTCAAGAACTTTACCGATTTTCCTGCTTTTTTAGAGCGAATTTCTACGGTGTGGATGGCGGGAATTGCTGCCGAAACCTTAGTTTATGGTAAAGCGGAGGGGGGAGAAAGCGATCGATTTTATCTGCAATCGGCCTTAAAATTAGCGGGGGTTCCTGAGAATAATTATGCCCAAAAAGAGCGCTGGAGTTTATTACAGGCAAAAACTCTTTTAGAAAAACAACAGACTGCCTATCAAGCTTTAGTGATAGCTATGGAAAAAAGGACCAGTGTGGAAGAATGCTGTCGGGTGATTAGTGAAAGTTTAGTATAACGGGAAAAGTAATCAGGGATGAATTTGATGATTTCCCCGTTAAATTATTTATGAATAATCAGAGCATTCAATCGGATCAGCGATTAGCTTTAATTGTGCGCGGAGCAGTACAAGGGGTCGGTTTTCGTCCTTTTGTTTATCGATTAGCAACGGAATTAAACCTAACTGGTTGGGTGAATAATACAGCAGCGGGAGTTTTTATTGAAGTTGAGGGCAATCGAGACAAACTAGAAACTTTTTTGAATCGATTATCTTTAGAAAAACCACCTCGATCGCTAATTGAAAATATTGAGACTCAATGGTTAAATCCTGTCGGTTATCAAAACTTTAGCATACGTCCTAGCAGCGGCGGTGAAAAAAATACAATTGTTCTGCCCGATTTAGCCACTTGTCCCGATTGTTTAGCCGATATTTTTGACCCGAATAATCGTCGTTATCGCTATCCTTTTACTAACTGCACTAACTGCGGTCCTCGCTACAGTATTATCGAGAGTTTACCCTATGATCGCAGTGCCACAACTATGAGGAGTTTTAATCAGTGTCCCGAATGTCAAAGGGAATACGAAAACCCTCTGGATCGCCGTTTTCATGCCCAACCGAATGCCTGTCGTCGTTGCGGACCCCAAATTAGTCTTTTAGACAGTCAAGGCTCTGTATTAGCGGAAAAAGATCAGGCTTTAATAGCCACTGCTAGAGCAATTCAACAGGGAAAAATTATAGCGATCAAAGGATTAGGAGGATTTCACCTAGTTGTCGATGCAAGAAATACGGAAGCAGTGCAAAAATTGCGACAACGTAAACAGCGACTGGATAAACCTTTTGCCGTGATGTATCCTAATCTTGAGTTAGTGAAAAAGCATGGTTATGTATCTTCTTTAGAATCGCAATTATTACAGTCTCCTGCTGCGGCAATTGTCCTGATTAAACAGCGAAAAAATTATCTTTCTGCTGCCGTTTCTCCGGGTAATCCCTACCTAGGAGTCATGTTACCCTATACTCCCCTACATCATCTTTTATTAGCAGAATTAGGCTTTCCTATTGTAGCAACCAGTGGTAATCTAGCCGATGAACCTATCTGTATTGAGGAAAAAGAAGCTTTAGAAAAATTAGGAACTATCGCCGATTTATTTCTAGTTCATAATCGTCCCATAGTTCGACCAGTGGATGACTCTATTATCAGGGAAATGGCGGGAAAAGCGATGATTTTGCGGCGAGCGCGGGGATATGCTCCCTTTCCCGTTAAAGTTAATGAGGGAGATTTCCCCCCGATTCTGGCCGTGGGAAGTTATTTTAAAAATACCGTGGCTATCTACCAAAAAAATCAAGTTTTTATTAGTCAACATATCGGCGATTTAGATACAGTTAATGCTGTTAATCATTTTGAAAATATCCTCGATAGTTTAAAAAAATTATACGAGTTTGCACCCGAAGTTATTGCCTGTGATGCTCATCCTGAATATCTAGCAACCAAGTACGCTTATAGCTTAAATTTACCCGTTATTCCCATTCAACACCATTACGCTCACGTTTTATCCTGCATGGCAGAACATCAGCTACAACCTCCAGTTTTAGGGGTTGCTTGGGATGGAACAGGATACGGTTTAGACGGCACAATTTGGGGGGGAGAATTTATCCATATTGCTGCCGATTCTTGGCAGCGAGTCGCCCATTTTAAACCCTGGCCATTACCCGGAGGAGAAAAAGCGGTTAAAGAACCCAGACGAGTGGCTTTAGGATTACTAGAAGTTATGGAAAATACTGATAGGATAAAATCAGCTTTTAGTGAACAGGAATGGTCGATTTTTAGGCAAATGTTAACAAAAAAAATTAATTGTCCTTTAACTTCTAGTGTCGGGCGTTTGTTTGATGGTGTGGCGGCGATTCTAGGTTTATGTTATCAATTAAGTTTTGAGGGACAGGCAGCAATGCAGTTAGAATTTGCCCTTGATGGCATTAAAACGGAAGAGTATTATCATTTTTCTTTATCCTCCGACTCCCCCATAGTTATTGATTGGAATCAGATAATTTTAGGAGTTGTTGAAGATTTAGAAAAACAAGTACAAATCGGCATAATTGCCGCTAAATTTCATAATAGTTTAAGTGAGATTATTGTAGAAATTGCTCAGAAAATAGGCAGAGAAAAAATTCTCCTGACGGGAGGCTGTTTTCAAAATCGTTATCTGACGGAAAGAACAATTAATCGCTTACAAGCTTCGGGATTTCAACCCTACTGGCAGCAAACCGTTCCCACTAATGATGGTGGTATTAGCCTTGGTCAAATTATCGGAGCTTTTTCTCAACTTAAACAGTTCTAGAATAGCCGACAATCTACCTTTTTATTAGGTTATGTCAGCAGCGTTAAAGATAAACCACAGAGACACAAAGAACACAGAGAGCCGATTTTTTTCTAGACTGTTAAACGATGCCACTCAACGATTTTATTGCCTACTTTCAAAATAATTGCTTGACCTAAACCCAGTTCTTGTGTCACATTAACTAGATGGGCGAAATTTTGACGAGTGATTGCTAGTCCCTGCAAACAGGCTAGAAAATCGAGACAGAGAACCGTAGAAAATTCCCAAGTTTGCCGGTAAATACGGCAATTGTCCGGTAAAAAAGCCACAAGAGTGCGAAAATGACTCAAAGCGGCTTTCTCAAAATTGGCGCTAGTGCAGTCAAAAGACGAGTGCTGATAGCTCATAAAAACTTTGCCTGATAGGGAGATAGCAGGGTTTCCCTCAGACTAGCACCTCGCTTCTGGGGATCACGTTCCCTTTAGAATTTCTCAATAGACTGGCAAATCCCCCCAGAGGAGTATCGTTACCCGCGAGCCAATTGCTAGAAGCTAGGTTTCTTCCCAGAGATAGTGTACTGTAGATATTGATGTCCTTCCGGCTGGTAAGATAACCTATAAATTTCCCCACTCGTCCCCAGCGATAAAAGGCTGTATTTAGTCAAAAATCAAGTGTTGACTTTGATGCCAAACTTGCCTAGTAAAAAATGATCACAGCCTCAAGTTGCCGCTTAACTAATTGACTACTTAACTGATAACTGGTAACTAAGATTATGAATAATGCAATTGTCAAACCGAGAGATGTACAAGTAGCACCTATTGCCGTCGATACTTTTGTCTTTCGTTCCCGCACTTGGGACCGGTTAAAATTCGAGATCGAATATGGATTACAAAAGGGAACTACCGCCAATAGTTATCTGATTAAAGGTGAAAAAGTCGCTCTTTTTGATCCACCGGGGGAATCATTCTCGGCTATATTTTTAGAGGCTTTAACTAAAAGAATCGATTCGAAAACTATTGATTATATTATCCTCGGTCACGTTAACCCCAATCGTGCCGTCACCCTCAAGGCACTTTTAGAAATCGCGCCTCAAGTCACTTTTGTTTGTTCCAATCCGGGGGCAATTTCCCTGAAAAAAATTCTCGAAACCGAAGCATTAAATCTGTTGGTTGTCAAGGGGGAAGAAATATTAAATTTAGGGGCAAACCATCAATTAGAATTTATCCCCACTCCTAACCCCAGATTTCCCGATCAACTCTGTACCTACGACAGTAAAACCGATATTCTCTACACCGATAAATTGTTCGGAGCGCACGTTTGTGGCGACCAAATTTTTGATGAGGGTTGGAGCGTTTATAACGAAGATCGGCGTTATTATTTCGATTGTCTCATGGCTCCCTATGCCAGCCAAATTAGCAACGCTTTGGAGAAATTAGCCGCTAAATCGCCCTTATTTTATGCTGTTGGTCACGGCCCTCTGGTGCGTTACGCGATGCACGAATTGACCCTTTCCTATCAACAATGGTTGGCAGTACAAAAGTATCAAGAGTTGACAATCGCCCTGATTTATGCCAGTGCCTACGGCAACACCACCACCCTCGCTCAAGCGATCGCCATGGGGATCACGAAAGCGGGAGTAGCAGTCACGGCGATTAATGCCGAGTTCGCTGAACCGGACGAGATCAAAACGGCGATCGAAAAAAGTGTCGGTTTTATCTTTGGTTCCCCCACTTTGGGAGGACACGCACCGACTCCCATCCAAACCGCCTTGGGGATTACCCTAGCAAATGGCGATAAAAGCAAGCTGGTGGGAGTTTTTGGCTCCTACGGTTGGAGTGGGGAAGCGGTCGATCTTTTAGAAGGTAAATTCCGGGATGGCGGTTATCGCTTCGGTTTTGAGCCAATTCGGGTTAAATTTAAACCCACGGAGGCAATTTTAAAGACCTGTGAGGAAGCAGGAACCGATTTCGCTCAAGCAGTCAAAAAAGCTCGCAAAAGCAGACAACCGAAAACTAATGTTAACCAATCCCAAAGCGATCGGCGATCGCAGGCTCTGGGCCGTTTGGTGGGTTCTCTCTGTATCGTCACCTGCGAATTGGGGGAATTGCGCGGCGCCATGTTAGCCTCTTGGGTGTCGCAAGCGACGTTCACCCCCCCCGGATTGACTATTGCCGTGGCGAAAGAACGAGCGATCGAGTCTCTGCTTTATAGCGGTACGCCTTTTGTCCTTAATATCCTCCAAGAAGGTCAACATTTAGCTTTAATGAAGCATTTTCTTAAACCTTTTTCCCCCGGAGAAGATCGTTTCGCTAATATCGAAACCACTAAAGCTGAGAACGGTGGGCCGATTCTGGCCGAAGCGCTCGCTTATCTGGAATGTCGGGTGGAACAACGAATGGAGTGCGGTGATCATTGGCTGCTTTATGCGATCGCAGAAAAAGGCAGGGTTTTACACCAGGGTTTAACCGCCATCCATCATCGCAAATCTGGCA
>NZ_JADBUZ010000037.1:0-8822 GCF_020245305.1 Microcystis sp. M20BS1
ATTTTGCTAATAAACATAGCAAAATTATAGATGATTTCCTGACCTAAGATCACATTTTATTCTTTTTTCCACTTCAATCTAAGAATTGAGAAAAAAGCAAAACCTTACATTATACCATAAAAAAATTATGCAAGAGGTCTATTATTGAGCGTTTTGACTAACTTTAATTTGCAATAGGGTGGTCATCAACTAATTTAAATAACCAAAAATGTGAGACATATTTGTTTAAGTTAAGCTTAATTAACCCAAGCTTAAACTAAATTTAACCAAACCAAATCTTAACCTTAACCTTAAATTAACTCAAATAATTGATCATAATTTTAGGGTTTTATGTACAATCCAACCTAAAAGTTAATTTTTTGATTCCCGAACCAGCAATAATTAGCGAAATGAGTATGCAGAATTTCCAATTCAAACTAAATCGATGGACAATCAGCGCTGGTTTAGCGGCAGTAGGAGCAGCCCTAGCTCTCACCATCCCGGCGGTTAATTCCCAAAGCCGCAATACTATCAAAATTGATGGTTCTAGCACCGTTTACCCAATTACAGAAGCAGTAGCGGAAGAATTTCAAAAGATAAATCGTCAGACACAGGTAACTGTCGGTATTTCGGGAACAGGTGGCGGTTTTAAAAAATTCTGTGCTGGTGAAACGGATATTTCTAATGCTTCTCGTCCAATTAAGGATTCTGAGCGTCAATTGTGCGCTAAAAATGGCGTTAAATTCTTAGAACTGCCGATCGCTTTTGATGCTTTAACAGTGGTAGTCAATAGACAAAATCCCCTTAATAGCATCAAGGTTTCTGAACTGAAAAAAATGTGGGAACCCGCTGCTCAAGGGAAGATCACTAAGTGGAATCAAGTTAATTCTAAATGGCCTAATGCCAATCTAAAACTGTTCGGACCAGGTGCAGATTCGGGAACATTCGATTACTTTACCGAGGCAATTGTCGGTGAATCGAAGAAAAGTCGCACCGACTTTACCCCCAGTGAAGATGATAACGTTCTAGTGCAGGGAGTTATCAGAGATCGTAACGCTTTAGGTTACTTTGGCTATGCCTATTATGAAGCAAATAAAGGTCGTCTGAAAGCCCTAGCCATTGATAACGGCAAAGGAGCCATATCTCCCTCAGCAGAAAATGTCAACAACGGCAAATATAATCCCCTCTCCCGTCCTGTTTTTATCTACGTTAATGCTGATGCAGCCAAACGTCCAGAGGTGAAAAGTTTTGTTGAATTTTTCATCAACAATGCCCCCAAATTAGTCCGGGAAGTTAAGTACGTTCCTTTACCCGCTAATGTCTATCAATCGGTAATGAACAACTTCAGAAATAATAAAACAGGAAGTGTATTCGTTGGCCGTGATACTGTGGGTTTAACAATCCAAGATATCGTTCGCTTAGAAGCTAAACCATAGTTTCTCACTAGAAACCACTAGGATAATGGGGGGGGCAAGTGCCTAACCCCATTTCTAATTAAACAGCTAAAAAGATCATCAGCCAGATATTTAAAGCATGACTCAACCAGCAATTAAATCAGAGAGTGTCTGGATTCAGGCAGCTACTCCCAAAAAGATTCGCAACCTAAAAGAGACTATTATTGAAGTTATTCTATTTTTGGCGGCTTTTTCCTCTGTGGCGACAACCATTGGCATTATGGAGGTTTTGATTCTAGAATCCGTGCATTTTTTCGAGAAAGTTCCCCTGATTCAATTCCTAACCGATACAGTTTGGAGTCCGCTTTTTGCCGATCCGCGTTATGGTATTTTACCGCTACTTTCGGGAACCTTAACCACTTCGATCGTGGCGATGTTTGTCTCTATTCCTTTGGGAACAATTGCTGCTATTTATCTCAGTGAATTTGCCCCCCCGCGCCTGCGAGAAGTGGTTAAACCCTGTCTAGAATTATTAGCGGCTATACCGACAGTAGTTTATGGTTATTTTGCCTTTTTAAATGTCACACCTTTCCTACAAACTTTTTTGCCTGACTTGCCTTCATTTAATATGCTCAGTGCTGGTTTGGTCATGGGATTAATGATTATTCCCCTGATTAGTTCCATCAGTGAAGATGCCATGCGTGCCGTACCTTTGACCCTCCGGGAAGGTTCCTACGCTACCGGAGCAACTCGTTTACAAACTGCTTTAAATGTGGTTTTGCCTGCCGCTATTTCTGGTATTAGTGCCGCTTATATTTTAGGAGTTTCCCGGGCCGTGGGAGAAACGATGATTGTAGCGATCGCCGCAGGATTACAGCCAAATTTAACCTTCAATCCCTTTAGTGAAGCGGCCACCATTACCGCTTATATTGTTCAGGTTAGTTTAGGCGATTTACCCCACGGTTCGATCGAGTATCAATCAATTTTTGCCGCCGGTATTATGCTAGTCATTTTGACTTTAATCTTTAATATTATCGGTTATTTCCTCGCCAAAAAATATCGGGAGGTTTACTAATCATGGAAAAAGAACAATTATCGAATTTAAGAGCTAATATTGAAAGGCGCAAGCTGATTAGCACTGTATTTTCTGGCTTAGGGTTGTTGATTATTTTTGTTTCTACCCTAATTCTCTTTATCCTGATTGCCCAGATGATAATGGCAGGGTTGCCGCGCATTACCCCCCAGTTTTTTACTTCTTTTCCTAGTCGTCACCCTGAAGAAGCTGGTATTCTTTCCGCTTGGGTGGGAACCTTGCTAGTGATGTTGGTAACAGCCTTGATTGCGATTCCTCTCGGTATTGCGGCGGGAATTTATCTGGAAGAATATAGTAAGAAAAATTGGCTTTCAGCAATTATTGAGATTAACGTCACTAATTTAGCGGGTGTTCCCTCAATTATCTATGGTTTACTCGCCCTCGGTTTATTTGTCTATCAATTCAATCTCGGACAAAGTATTATTGCCGCCGGTTTAACCCTAGCTTTGCTGATCCTACCTGTGGTTATTGTCACCACCAGAGAGGCAATTCGGGCAATACCCAACAGTCTCCGGGAAGCGGCCTATGCCGTGGGAGCAAGTAGATGGCAAGTAGTCGCCGATCATATTCTTCCCTACTCCTTCGGTAGTATCCTAACCGGTGTGATCATCGGGCTTTCCAGAGCGATTGGAGAAACGGCTCCCGTGATTACTATTGGTGCGCTCACGTTTATTGCCTTTCTACCCGATGCTCCTTTACAAGCAAATTTTCCCTTTATTAACTTTAATTGGCTAAAAGCACCCTTTACAGTTATGCCTATCCAGATGTTTAACTGGGTTTCTCGTCCAGAGCCAGAATTTGAAGTCAATGCGGCTGCCGCTGGTACAGTGTTGATTGTGATGACTCTCGGTATGAACGCTGTAGCTATCTATCTCCGCTATCGTTTCCGCAAAGGTATCAAATGGTAAACTCTATTTTTCCCTCGATGATGTCTAATATCAAAGAATTTCAACCAAAAGCTGAGGTGAGAAACCTTGACTTTTACTACGCTGGCACCAATAAACCCGCTTTGCGAAGTATCAATCTCACCATTCCCGAAAGACAAGTCACCTCTCTAATTGGCCCCTCTGGCTGCGGTAAAACGACGCTTTTGCGCTGTTTTAATCGAATGCACGACCTTTATGCCGCTAATCGCTACGAAGGGGGCATTTATATCGATACCGTCAATATTTTAGATCACAAGGTCGATCCGATCGAGGTGCGGATGCGGATTGGTATGGTTTTCCAAAAACCGAACCCTTTCCCGAAATCTGTTTACGAAAATGTCGCCTACGGTTTGCGGGTTAGGGGTGAAAAAAAACGGGAGTTTATCGATTATAAAGTAGAACAAGCCTTGCGCGGTGCCGCTTTGTGGGATGAAGTCAAGGATCGTCTCAACACCAGTGCCTACGATTTATCGGGGGGACAACAACAACGTCTCTGTATTGCCCGCGCTTTAGTTACGGATCCTGAAATTATCCTCTTTGATGAACCCACTTCCGCTCTCGATCCGATCGCCACTAATAGTATAGAAGAACTAATTGGTAAATTAGAGGAAAAAGTTACCATTTTAATCGTCACCCACAGTATGCAACAGGCAGCCCGGATTTCTGATTACACAGCTTTTATGTATTTGGGTGAACTGATGGAGTTTGGACAAACTAAAATTATGTTTCAAGAACCAACTCACGAGAAAACAAAAGAATATATTAGCGGTCGATTTGGTTAAAAAATCGCCATTGTTTGGGGAGAGAAAGCAATTATCTCCCCAACGCTCTCCTCTAAAACTTGGCTTTTTGCCGCAATAATTCCGCTAGGGTGACATCAAATTGCGATTGTCCTCCGAAAACCGTTCCCACTTCACCGTTAAAGAAGGTGACTGTGGCTAAATGGTAATGTTCATCCGTTAGGGGGATATAACCGACTTCTTTAACAATACTCTCGGCATTATCGAGGTAATACTCCACAAATTCCTGTAAAGCTCGGCTTTTTTGCGCTTTCTCCCCATTGACGTAGATAAATAAAGGTCGAGCAAGGGGTTGATATTGGGAGTTAACTACAGTTTCTCTAGAGGGTAAAATCGCCCCTTTACCGCTATCAATGCCTAAAGCTTTCAATTTTTGGGGATTTTGTTCATAATAAGCTAGTCCAAAGTAACCAAGAGCATTCGGATCTTGACTGACTCCCTGGACTAAAGTGTTATCATCCTCGCTGGCTACATAATCCTTACGACTAGCACCGGATTTACCGACCACAGCTTCGGTAAAATAGTCAAAAGTTCCGGAATCTTGGCCTGCACCAAAGAGATTTAGGGGTTTATTGGGGAATTCCGGCCTAATTTGATTCCAATTGGTAATTTTACCCTCAGCAGCCGGTTCCCACATTTTCTTTAATTCTTTTAGGGTAATGCTATCAATCCAGTTATTTTCCTGATTAACGACTACAGTTAAGGCATCAAAAGCCACGGGTAATTCAATATATCTTACGCCATAGCGATTACACAGGGACATCTCATCGGCTTGAATCGGTCGAGAGGCATTACTAATATCAGTTTTTCCTTCGCAGAATTCCCGAAATCCCCCTGAGGTTCCCGAAAATTTTACGCTCACTTCTGCTGTACCCGGTTGACTGCTTTTGAATTTCTCGGCCACGGCCTGGGTAATCGGGTATACGGTACTAGAACCATCAATTTTAATTGATTTGTTAGCTGGAGATTCCCCTATGCCACAGGCCGACAGTAGGCTAATTCCAAAAATACTTAACGCAGAAAATACCATTTTCACAGAATTTTTGTCGCTTTTACTCATTGTCTCTGTCCCCGTTATCAGTCAATAACTACATAATATTATTTCAAAAAAAGTTGATATATAATTAAGAATTCTAAAGTTGAATGTTATCGAAAACACATCAAACTGATGGACAAAAGGACAACAAAAACGTTTATCTGTAGGGTCTGATACTAAATCCGTTGAGTATGCGCTACATATCAGGACAGGCAAAAGGCAAAAGGCAAAAGGCAAAAGGCAAAAGGCAAAAGGCAAAAGGCAAAAGGCAAAAGGCAAAAGGCAAAAGGCAGCTTTGTTCTCCCCACTTCCCCACACCCCACACCCCACACCCCACACCCCACTCCCTAGACCCCACTTCCGAAACCATAAGGCTGCCCGATTTTGCTAGGATAAGAAATGTAACAAGAATCTTTCTTAACAGTCGGATAATTCATGGGCAACGATACCATCACCTTACTCTCCTCCCGGGAAATTGAAAAAATGCGTCGAGCCGGACGATTAGCAGCTAAACTCTTAGAGCATCTGGCAGATATGGTTAAACCGGGGGTAAGTACCCTAGAAATCAATGACGAGGCAGAACGTTGGACTCGCGCCCATGGAGCCAAAAGTGCGCCCCTAGGATACCATGGCTTTCCTAAGTCTATCTGTACTAGCATTAACGAGGTTATCTGTCACGGCATCCCCAGCGCCGCTCAAATCCTTAAAGACGGCGATATTATTAACATCGATGTCACCCCGATTTTAGAGGGTTATCACGGCGATACCTCCCAGACTTTCTTTGTCGGTACTCCCTCCCCCCTAGCGAAAAAGTTAGTAGAAGTGACTAGAGAATGTCTGCAAAGAGGCATAGATGCAGTGCAGCCGGGGGGTAAAATCGGCGATATCGGCGCGGCTATCCAAGAATACGCCGAAGGACAAGGATTTTCAGTGGTTAGAAATTTTGTCGGTCATGGTATTAGTAATGTTTTTCACACCGGTCCGCAGGTTCCCCACTACGGCATTCGCGGCAAAGGCAAAACAATTCGCCCCGGCATGGTATTCACCATTGAACCAATGATTAATGAGGGTACTTGGCAACATATTCTCTTAAAAGACGGTTGGACTGCTATTACTAAAGATGGTAAACTTTCGGCCCAATTTGAACACACCATTGCCGTCACTGAAACCGGTGTCGAAATTCTCACTTTACCCGATTAAATTTAGGGAACAGGGAATGGGAGAATGGGGAAATAGGGAAGTTTCAACTAATACCCCATCACCCCCCGCAACGCGCACGAAGTGGTCACCCATCTCCCCACTGATAACTGATAACTGATAACTGATAACTGAATATATGCAGTATCGTCGTTTCGGTCGCACTAATCTACAAATGCCGGTGTTTTCCTGTGGGGGAATGCGCTATCAATTTCAGTGGCAGGATGTGCCGATGTCGCAAATTCCCGACGAGAATCAAGGCAATTTAGAGGCAATTATCAATAAATCTCTGGAAGTGGGGATTAATCACATCGAAACCGCTAGGGGTTACGGCACTTCCGAGATGCAATTGGGCAAAATTTTGCCGCAACTACCGAGGGAAAAGATTATCGTGCAGACGAAAGTTTCTCCTAGTCAAGATGTGCGGGAATTTCGCCGTAAATTTGAGCAATCCCTGCAATTTTTACGGTTAGATTATGTGGATTTGTTCGGCATCCATGGCATCAACACCGAGGAAATTCTCGATGATACTATGGCCGAGGGCGGTTGTTGGCAAGAGGCGAAAAAATTACAGCAACAGGGAAAAGTTCGTTTTATCGGTTTCTCCACCCATGCACCAACTGATGTAATTGTCAAGATTATTGCAACAAATTGTTACGATTACCTCAATCTGCACTGGTACTATATTTTTCAGAATAACTGGCTGGCCATAGAAGCGGCAAAACAGCACGATATGGGCGTTTTTATCATTAGTCCCTCCGATAAGGGCGGCCATCTCTACAATCCTCCCCCTAAGCTCGTCGCTCTCTGTTCTCCTCTCAGTCCGATGGTTTTTAATGACCTATTCTGTCTCAGTCATCCGGCTGTTCATACCCTGAGTATTGGTGCAGCGCGAGCCAAGGATTTTGATGAACACCTGAAAACTTTACCCTTACTTGATCGGGCCCAGGAGATTTTACCAGCAATTATCGAGAGATTGCAAGGAGAGATGATCAACTGTTTAGGCGATAATTGGGTGAAAACTTGGTCTTTAGGTTTACCTAGCTGGGAAAATACCCCCAATCACATCAATATTCCTTCTATCCTCTGGTTACGCAATCTCGCTATCGCCTACGATATGATTGACTTTGCTAGGGCCAGATACAATCTCTTGGGTAATGGGGGTCATTGGTTCCCGGGTCAACAGGCAAAAGAGGTGGAAAAACTCGATTTAACTGCCTGTTTAGCTGCTAGTCCCCACGCTGATAAAATTCCCCATCTTCTCGCCGAAACTCATCGATTATTGTCGGGAGAGACGGTACAACGCTTAAGCAGTAGTTAAAATTCGATGCCGGGTTGCGCTTTCACTCCCTGTTGACGAAAGGGATGTTTAATTAACTTCATTTCCGTGACTAAATCCGCTATCTCGATTAATTCGGGTAAAGCTCCTCTACCAGTGAGAATAACGTGGCAATTAGCGGGTTTTCGGGCTAAACCAGCGATAACTTCCTGAATATCCAGATAACCGAATTTAAGGGCGATATTGATCTCATCGAGTAAAATTAATTGATATTGGGGATTTTCGAGAAAAGTTAGGGCTTTTTGCCATGCTTCTTGGGCTTTCTCTATATCTCTTTCTCTATCTTGGGTTTCCCAGGTGAAACCTTCCCCCATTGCATAAAACTCGATTTGTTCCCCCCAAACACTAAAAATCTTTTGTTCGGCAGGTTCCCAGGCACCTTTGATAAATTGTACCACCGCCACTTTGTAACCATGACCGAGGGAACGTAAAACCATACCGAGGGCTGCCGTGGTTTTTCCCTTACCATCGCCAGTATTAACGATAATTAAACCTTTTTCAGCGATTTTTTCGGCTAAACGTTCTTCTTGGATTGCCTTGCGGCGCTGCATTTTTTCTTTGTATTGTTCGGGAGTGAGTTGCATTCGGGTCTATCCAGTCAAATCAAGATAATTGTAACTCAAGGGGTTATCGATCGCTGTTTGCAGATTTTAACCGGCTAAATTGTCTGGGGATTGATGCCTAATTCTCGTAATTTTGCCGCTAATCTTTCCTTAGCTTGTCGTTCTTGTTCTTTTTCTAAAAGAGCCTGTTCTTTTTCTAGGAGAGCCTGTTCTTTTGCCTGTCTTTCCTGTTCCTTTTCTGAAAGAATCTGTTCCTTTTCTAAAAGAATCTGTTCCTTTTCTAAAAGAATCTGTTCCTTTGCTTGTCTTTGCTGTAATTCAGCTTCTTGGGGAGTGGGAACCAGTTGACCATCGACGGTAAAATAACGCAGTTTCCGGTCAAATATGCCTAAATATAATCCTAACTCTTCACTCCATAGATAACCCTGCTCATTAGCAGAAATAGCTTGATATTGTCCCTCAATTAGTCTAAATCCTTGCCATTCTAAGGTATTA
>NZ_JADBUZ010000038.1:0-16136 GCF_020245305.1 Microcystis sp. M20BS1
GAAAATTCCTCAAGCTCCCTCTCTGCACAGCAAGGCTCTAAAGTTGATAAATATCAATCTAACAAAAACTCAAAGCCTTAGTGTACAAACTTTACAAGCATGAGTTATTGATAGTTTTACATGACAGGTTCGGTAGAGCCAAATTACTATAAGCTATCAGCCCTTTCAGTGATCAGTTATCAGTGATCAGTTATCAGATGTAAGTTTTCATTTATAGCGTTTCCTGTTCGCAAGAGGTACATTGTCGATGGTGAAAAGCTTAATCAGCAAATGTTTAACTGTACCACACAGGTGTAAGAAACGCTATATCAGATGTGAGTTTTTAAGTGTGCGGTATTAAATAGAAGTTTCCTACCGTCTTTTTACTGTTTACTGATTACTGTTTACTGATTACTGTTTACTGATTACTGTTTACTGATTACTGTTTACTGATTACTGATTACTGCTATGAATTTTCCCTCGATTTCTGTCATCATACCCACCTATCGACGCGAAGAGCCTCTTAAAGATACTCTCGATGACCTGCTCAAACAAGATTATCCCGATTTTGAGGTATTGGTTATCGACCAAACCGCTACCCACAGCCCCGAAATACAATCCTATCTAGAAAATCTGGCTAATCAGCACAAAATTAGCTGGTATCGGCTGGATTGGGCGAGTTTACCCGGTGCCAGAAATTATGGAGTCCGTCGCACCCAGGGCGATATCGTTCTTTTTATCGATGATGATGTGCGGCTACCGGATAATTATCTCAAAGCACATGGTGAGAATTTTGTCAAGAACCCTGAGATAGGTGTAGTGGCAGGTCGGGTATTCGATCGCATGAAATTGGGTGACTCCCAAAAAATGGTGACAGATACCAGCAAACCCTACGAAATCGACTTTTTACCCCCCCAAGCCATGGATCCCGGCATTGCTTGGTATTACATCGATCTTGTCCACACCACTAAACCCCAGCAGGTAATCTCGGCCCGGGGCTGTAATATGTCTTTCCGGAAGGATATATTTACGAAATATGGCATTTGGTTCGATGAACGCTTTCGTGGCAGTGCCGTGCGCGAGGAATCGGATTTTTGCTTAAGGTTACGCCGGACTCCCTATCATGTCTGGTACGATCCCACCGCTTATCTGGTTCATTTAGGGGAAGAAACCGGCGGCTGTCATGATATTAGCACTCGTTCTCTGAGTTATCAGACGACTTTTTATCATAATCACTTTCTGATGGCTCTGAAAAATCTCACTCCCGCGCAACAATTGCGACTCTATGCTAAATTATTTGACTGTCACGTTCTTGGCAATCCTCCCTGTAATAAAGGTGGTTCCCCGATTAAAATCCTTTCTAGGGGAATTTTTTATGGTTTAGGTTTTCTGGATGCTCTGAAAACTCAAGTTAAGTCCCTCTGGAATGATGGCCAAATTTATACAAAACTAGATAATCTATGAGAATTTTAGTCGCTAGTCATACATATATAGTTGATCTCAACTGTGAGAAACTGCGCTCCCTGACAAGATTAAATCCTAATATTGAAGTTACTATTGTTGTTCCCCAACGTTGGCAACCGGGAGGAGTCCAAAATAAAATCATTGAAAGTCAACCGAAAATAGCCGATAATTTCCAAGTCATTCCTATCTCTAATTTTAGCCAGAATAACCAAGCTTTATTAACTTTTGGTATTGATATAATTTCTTTATTGCAAAAATTTAGACCAGATATTATTCAAGTGGAACAGGGTTCTAAATCTCTCGGTTATGCACAATTTATTACTCTGAATCGTCTCTTAAATCTCCGGGCTAAAAATGTATTTTTTACTTGGTGGAATCTTCCCTATACTCCTAAATTTCCCATCTCTTGGTTAGAAGCTTATAACCTGAAAAATACCGATGGTTTAATTGCCGGTAATCAGGACGGAGTAGATGTTTTAAAAGAACGGGGTTACAGGGGTAAATACACCGTTTTACCGCAATTAGGCGTGGATGAAGTTCTTTTTTCTCCGGGCAAGCAACCCGATTTAGCCCGATCTTTAGGCATTGAAAGCGATGAATTTGTGATTGGTTTTATCGGTCGTTTTGTGGAAGAAAAAGGCATTCTAACCTTGATTAAAGCTGTAAATAAATTAACAGGTAAGTGGAAGTTATTACTGTTAGGTCGGGGCATCCTGAAAGATAAAATAGTCAGGGAAGCTACAGCCGCAGGAATAAGCGATCGCTTGATGATAGTGGAAAGTGTTCCCCACGATCAAGTAGTTAATTATATTAACCTGATGAACACTTTAGTTTTGCCTTCAGAAATCACCTATCGGGTCAAAACTTTAACGGCCGTCGGTTGGAAAGAACAATTCGGTCATGTTTTAATTGAAGCTATGGCCTGTCAGGTTCCTGTTATTGGTTCCGATTCAGGAGAAATTCCCTTTGTTATTGCTGATACGGGGTTAATTTTTCCCGAAAAAGATGGGGAAGCACTGGCTAAATCTATACAAATTCTCTTAGATAATCCCAGCTTCGCTCAAGAATTAGGCCAGAGAGGTTATCAGAGAATAATGACCAATTATACTAATAAAGCCCTCGCTCAAAAACAATTGGATTTCTATCAACAATTACTCCCTCGGTGATCGGGTGTGGGGTGTGGGGTGTGGGGTGTGGGGTGATGGGGAAATAGGGAGAATCAATAAAGGTAGTCTATTGATAACTGATCACTGATAACTGATCACTGATAACTGATCA
This sequence comes from Microcystis sp. M20BS1, assembly GCF_020245305.1. Taxonomy (NCBI): domain Bacteria; kingdom Bacillati; phylum Cyanobacteriota; class Cyanophyceae; order Chroococcales; family Microcystaceae; genus Microcystis; species Microcystis sp. M20BS1. The sequence continues at coordinate 2,722 of NZ_JADBUZ010000038.1, forward strand.
CTGGTTATGAACCATTCTTGACACCCCCTAGTCTAAAGGGACAAGTAGCTAGGGGTGAGGGGAATGATCGAGGTGATAACCGAGAAACAAACAAGTGTGAGCGATCGAGAGTTAGTTTTAAAATGTCAAAGGGGTGATCGGGGTGCTTTTCGTCACCTTTACCGTCTTTATCAACCAAAAATCCGCTCTACTCTCTATCAACTCTGTGGACAGGAATTCCTAGAGGATTTTGTCCAAGAGGTATTTTTAAGACTGTGGCACGGGTTGCCGAAATTGCGTTCACCTGAATACTTTTCCACTTGGGTTTATCGGATCACCTGCAATGTGGCGCTCGATGGTCGGCGACAATTAGCCAAAAGACAAATGAGGATCGCCAAAAGCACTGATCAGGAAAACCCCCTTGATAGTGAATCCCGTCCCCAAGATAGTCCCGATTTGATGCAATTGCATTATGAGGAGGTGGTCCGACAAGGGTTAGAAATTCTCAGTTTAGAACATCGCGCTGTCCTCGTGCTTCACGATCTAGAGGACTTACCCCAAAAGGAAATCGCCGAAATCTTAGAAATTCCCCTCGGTACGGTGAAATCACGTCTTCATTATGCGCGTAAAATCATGGGCCAATTTTTGCAAAAACAAGGAGTTCTCTAATGTCCCCAGAAGATGACAAAGTGGTTAATTTTCTGCGTCGCTATCGTCCATCGCTGCCACCTCGACCGATAGATGAAGAAGAACAGTTAATGCAAATGATTAGGGAAGAAAAGCCAGTAAATTTCCCAAAATTGGGGTGGATAACTGGTATTACTGCCTTATCTGTGCTGATTTTTGCTTCCTATCGTTGGTCCGATCCTCATCCACAACTGAGCCAAATTTCCGACGAGGAGTTAGAAGCTTTTTTAGTGGAGAGTTGGAACCATAGCATCGCTCCACCGATTGCTGCTCCTAGCGTTTATAGTTCGCCTTGGATGAGCTTAAACGAGCCTCAACTCACCTATTCTACCTATAATCCTTAATTTCTTTGTCAAGGTCAATTATGTACTTTTCTACTGTCTCGATTCTCGGCACAACCATGGCTTTAACTCTGGCCGCTAACCTAGTCCCCACTGCCACTGTGCTATCCTATCCCCAAGATGGTCTATTTATTGCTCAAACTAGCTCTCCCCAACGTCCTGAAAATCGTCCCCGTGGGATGGATAATTCTAGAGAAAGACTAATTGAACAATTGAACCTTACCGATGACCAAAAGTCGAAAGTTGCCGCTATTCGTCAGAAATATCAGGAAAAAACCAAACAGTTGCGAGAAACCCTGAGAAGCAACGAACAAGAATTAAATAGTTTATTATCGAATAATGCCTCCGATCGAGATATTCGTGCTAAACATCAGCAAATCTCTCGGAATCGCCAAGAAATGAGTAACCTGCAATTTGAAAGTTTTTTAGAAATTCGTCAAGTGTTAACTCCCGCTCAAAGAACGGAATTTTCCCAGTTAATGCAGGAACGTTGCCCTAATTCCCGCAATTGCGGACGACAATAATTCCCATCAGTTCGGATTAAGATCGAGTTTGATGGCGATACATTAGAAAAACGCAAAGGATGGGCAAGTAACCCATCCTCAACTTATCATTTACTAATAAATTATCGTTTCCAAGTGACTTTTGGTAGGATATGATTCATATCTACCCGATTTTTATACTTGGTGGCGAAGTTTAGGAGGGAATCAAGGAGAGAATCGGAGAGATAGTGAGGTTGTAGGCCTAGATCGAGTAATTTTGTGTTTTTAGCGTTAAAATAATGTTCCTCTAACTCGATGCGCGGGTTGTCAAGATTGTTAATCTCCACATTTAACCCTAACGCAGAACCAGCTTTTTTCACCATCAGTGCCAAGTCACCGACGCTAAACAGTTCGGTAAATTGGTTAAAAACGCGGAATTCCCCGGATTGAGCAGGATTGGCGATCGCTAATTCCAAACAACGCACGGTATCGCGGATATCTAAAAATCCTCGCGTTTGACCACCTTTACCGTACACTGTTAGGGGATGACTGATCGCTGCTTGAATGCAAAAACGGTTTAAAGCAGTACCAAAAACCCCATCGTAATCAAGACGGTTAATTAACATCTCATCCATTCCCGTCTCTTCGGTGAGGACTCCATAAACCACCCCTTGATTGAGATCTGTGGCTTTTAAACCCCACATCCGACAGGCAAAATGGATATTATGGCTATCGTGGACTTTGCTAAGATGGTACATACTACCTGGCTGTTTGGGATAGGGTAAAGTATCCTTACGACCGTTATGTTCGATCGTGATGTAGCCTTCTTCAATATCTATATTCGGTGTGCCATACTCACCCATGGTTCCCAGTTTCACTAGGTGCGCTTCGGGAAATTCCTCTTTCATCGCGTAGAGGATATTTAAATTGCCAACCACGTTGTTAACTTGGGTTAAAACTGCGTGTTCGCGATCGATCATGGAGAAGGGTGCAGATCTCTGTTCTCCGAAGTGAACAATGGTGTCTGGTTGAAACTGTCGCAGGGATTGAATCAGAAAGTCGTAGTTATTAATATCTCCGACAAAAAGATCGATCGATTTTCCCGTCAGATCTTGCCAGCGTTGAATCCGATGAGATATGGGTGCGATCGGTGTTAAGGTATCGCAGCCTAATTGTAAGTCCCAATAGCGACGAACTAAACTATCAAGTATGCCTACTTCGTAACCTCTATTTGATAGATGGAGTGCCGTTGCCCAACCACAATAGCCGTCTCCGCCAATAACCAAAACTCTCATACAATATCTGTAAAGTTTATATACTCGTCTTTGGTAACTCTAGCAGTTTTGTGTCACGCTTTACCAGCTTAATCCCCCTGAACATAGTAAGGTGTGGGGTGTGGGGTGTAGGGTGTAGGGTGTGGGGAGTGGGGTGATGGGGTGATGGGGGTGTGGGGAAATAGGAAGAATCAATAAAGGTAGTCTATTGACAACTGCTCACTGATTACCACTGTCCACTGAAAACTCAAATCTGATCACTGATAACTGATGAGGGTGTTCTAGAAAACTTGACAAGGGAACGGATTACAGAGAAACTCAGCTTGTAATCAGTGGGCTTTGCTGACGAGAAAACAAAAGCCAAAAATCTAGATAAAAAGCAGTTTTTTCAGTAAATTAGGGACTATCTGCTTTTTTACTTTTTCTTTTTTACTTTTTACTTTATTACTTGATCTTATGCGTTGGCAAGCTCGGCAAAAATCTTCGTTTCCTTTCCTTCCCCTATACGGATTTTTGGCATTTATCGTCACTTGTCTGATTATTTGGGCAATTTCTCTCTATCCTCGTTCTAATGCTCTGGTGGGGGGTGATTATCTTCCCGCACCTTTTAGGGAGTTTCAACCAGAATGCGCGGATTATGTCCTAGAAGATAGTTCCTTTAAGGATATATCGAGAGTTTTTGACTGTAAAACCTATAAAAACATCTCCGATCGCGTGATTCTACCCCTATCTCTCCAAAAAAACGATATTAGTCTCGATAATTGGCAAAATAACTCGGCAACAGCGATCGAATTAGCACCCTGGCCAGAAATTCATCCCCGCGCTCAAGAGACAAAAGTACCGATTTTAATGTATCACGACATTTTACCGGAAAAAGAGGTATTTTTTGACGTTACTCCCGCCGAATTAGAGGCACATTTTCAGTTTTTGCAGGAAATCGGGGCAACTCCTATCAGTATCGATTGGTTAATTTCCCATCTGCGGACAGGGATCCCCCTTCCCGCTAAACCGGTTTTATTAACTTTTGATGATGGTTATGGGGGACATTACCAGTATGTCTATCCTTTATTGAGAAAATATAACTATCCTGCCGTTTTCTCGATTTATATCAATAAAATGACTCAAAAAACCGGCAGAACCAGTGTCACTTGGCAACAACTCCAGGAAATGGCCGCCGATCCTCTAGTACAAATTGTCTCCCATAGTGTTAGTCATCCCCGGGATTTAAGATTATTGTCCGATGCAGATTTGGAGCAAGAAGTCAAGCAATCGAAACAAATTTTAGAAAAAGAATTGGGTATTGCCATTAATTATTTCACCTATCCGGAAGGGAAGGCGGACGATCGAGTGAAGGAATTCGTCAAAAAAGCGGGTTATCGGGCGGCTTTATCGATGAATGACCTCGATGAGCATTTTGCTGGACAATCCCCCAATTTACTCACGATTGGACGCTTTGGGCAATCGCGCACGCGAGAAGTTGTACCGCAAGCTTGGGGGGGTGATCCCTTACCCCGTACCGATGGCGGTTTTAACTTTGCCACCACCATCCAAAAACGGGAAGTGGAATTTCCAACCAATACACTTGTATTAATTAGTGGCGGGATTCCCAAAACTATCCACGCTGATAGTCGCTATCAAGTGGAGGAAATTATCGCCGGTACAGAAGCGATCGCGGCTGTAGATGGCGGTTTTTTCTCTCTCAAGGAATTGGACTCAAATCAGATGATCGGGCCGGTTTTAAGCCAAAATGGCGGCTTTATCCCGGGATATGAGGGAGAAATTGACAAGTTAGAGGGTCGTCCTTTAGTAATCATTACCGATCGATGGGTGCGTTATCTTCCTTTTGATCCTGCTCGTCATAATACCCTAGAAGGAATTGCAGCGGAGGCTAGAAATGATCTCAAGGTTACGGATGCTTTTGTCGCGGCCGCTTGGTTAGTCAAAGATGGACAACCACAATCGCGAGAATCCTTTGGTACACTTTACGGTTTTGATGCCCTGCGTCACCGGGCTTTTTGGGGGATTAATCAGGCAGGACAGCCAGTAATCGGGGTTTCCAGAGACCCGATCGATTCGATGGCTTTGGGAGAATTATTAGTACAGGCAGGTTTTCGGGAGGCGGTGATGTTGGATTCAGGAGCAAGCACCTCCCTCGCTTATCAGGGCCAATCGCAAGTGCATTATACTCCCCGTCCCGTTCCCCACGTTGTCGCTTTATTTCCCCCCACAGAAACCTATATTGTTCCCATTAGTCATGTGGGGATTCCCTGCGTAATTTTCGCCGATTCCTGTCCTGCGGGGAGTTAGGGGACAAAAACTTGTTAACCAGAAAACGGCTGAAGCTATGTATCTAAGAAGGCTCTCAGGGCAATTTTGTACTTGTTTTTCAGCCGTGGAGAAACCAGACCACCTTGCTGAATCTGTGCGAGAATTGTGGCTGAACAGGAGCCTTTTGGAATCGGACTACCCGCAGTGATTAAACTGGCTAATTCCGTGGCATCCATCTCCCGGGCAAATTGATAGGCAATCACGGATTCACAGACGATAAAATTCGGGACACCAAGGCCGGGCAAAAGCACACAAGTAGCTTCCGAACTGCTTCTTCGAGTTGTAACATTGACAAATAAATATCTATTTTCAGAAGTCTTTGCGATCGCAATATAGAGATGTTGCTTATTAGGGGGTGTATCGATTAAAAAGGCATCCCCCAGCTTGACTACCAGACTAGCCATGTAAAGCTCCATCTAAATAGGCTTCTCGCTGGGCTTCTTGGCTAATATCTTCGATTTCCTCCTCCGTTTTACCCATAGATCGCAAAACATCCTCTACTAAAATTGGAATAGCCGAACCATGGGGATCCTTCCATTCTGGTAGATCGTGAGTCCATTCGGCTACAAGAAAGGGATTGAGATGGCCAAAAGTCTTGTAAACCTGTTTAAGAATCATTTCTTCTTCTTCACAGAGTTCTTCATTGCCGGGATATTGCAGCAGGTCAACATAATTAGAATCCTGGGGAGAAATATATTTCGACCACAGGGGTAAAGCAGAGTCCACGGGCTGTCCTTTAATCAAATCATAAACACCCCTGAGAACCGGTCCATAATCCATTGATATATATCGATCCCCAGTAATTGGTTGATCCATGGTTTTTAAAGCAAGACGGTCAGCTATATAGAGCATTTTCAGCAACCCTAAATACTTCATCGGTTTGCCGTGCAGCTTTAAGAGTATAGCAGCGGCTTCCACTGCTTTCTCTGGATGAAACCGAAATTTGATCGTCATAACTACTATAAATTCACTGCTTTTTTATGACACTTTTATTATAGTTATTATTCTACATCGGCCACATTTAAGATTTTGTCCCAGTGGTTGAGGTTTCTAGCCTGATTTCTCAAAGATGCTGCTATAGGTATGATCGAGTTAAACCTTAGCCCAAAATTCTACCATGGAAATCGAACGTCTTAACGCCCTTTCCGATAATTATATTTTCCTCCTCTACGATCCGGCACAAAAAATCGCGGCCGTGGTGGATCCGGCGGAACCTGAACCGGTTTTCAGGCGATTAGAGGCTTTACAGGTGGATTTAGTCGCTATTTTCAATACTCATCACCACGGCGACCATGTGGGGGCTAATCAGGCTTTAATTAATCGTTATCCCCATCTTTGTGTTTATGGGGGAAAGGAGGATCGCGGTCGCATTCCGGGCCAGCAGCTGTTTTTAGAGGAGGGGGACCGGGTGGAATTTGCCGGTCGCCGGGCCGAGGTTTTCTTTGTCCCCGGCCACACTCGCGGCCATATTGCCTATTATTTTCCCCCGGTTAACCCCGGAGATTACGGCGAGTTATTCTGTGGTGATACCCTGTTTTCTGGGGGTTGTGGTCGTTTATTTGAGGGAACACCGGGCCAAATGGTGGCTTCTTTAACTAAATTGCGATCGCTGCCTGACCAGACCAGGGTTTGGTGCGCTCACGAATATACGTTAAATAATTTAAAGTTTGCCTTGACAGTTGACCCTAATAATGCTGCTCTGCAACAGCGTTATCGGGAAGTGGAAAAACATCGCGCTGAAGATCTTCCCACGATTCCGGCAATTTTGGGGACGGAAAAGCTGACTAATCCTTTTTTGCGTTGGGATAGTCCCGCTTTGGCCATGACCATGGATAGCAACGAACCAGTACAAGTGTTTGCACGGCTGCGGGGGAAAAAAGATAATTTTTAAGTAGTGGCTAAGTAGGGTCTGCTGAAAAAGTAGGGGCGAAGCATTCGGATAGAAAATCTACGGTTTCACCGATAGGTTATTGCCCGAATGCTTCGCCCCTACAGGACGCAGGCCGATGAAGATGCAAGGTTTTGAACGACGATTCTCTCAAAATCTTGCACCTGTTTCGCGAGAAAAGCCCCAAAACCCTTACTTTGCCTACATTTCACATTTATTCAGCAAACCCTAAGTAGGTAGGTTTTTGGTTTCTGTGGTTAGCCCCCCTTATTAAGGGGGGTAGGGGGGATATCCCCTTATTAAGGGGGGTAGGGGGGATATCCCCTGATTAAGGGGGGTAGGGTGTGGGGTGTGGGGTGTGGGGTGTGGGGTGTGGGGTTGATTCATGAATCAACCCTACTAAGGGGTAGGGGGGATCAAAGGCAAAATCTATCTCTACAAGCTCAAGGGTTGCGGATCTAACTTCAAATCGGCAAGACTGACCTCACCGTGACCATTTACCGCCACCTCTAGGGGCAAATTGCCGTGATAAGCTTGGATTAACAGGGTTTTTAAGTCCTCGATCAGGGGATAACGGGGATTGGCTCCGGTACACTGATCATCGAAAGCTTGTTCGGCTAAATGGTCTAATTTGGCCATAAATTCGGCTTCACTTTCGGGAATTACCTCTTTGATACTGGCCGGAATACCGATTTCCCGTTTTAAACATTCGATCGCTAATACCAATCTTTCCACACTTTCGGTCTCGCTTTCTCCCCCCAATCCCAGAGAATGAGCGATCCTGGCATAGCGCCACTTCACGTTAGGATATTTGTACTGAGAGAAGGTCGCCTGTTTAAAGGGGGCATCGGTGGCATTATAGAGGATGACGTGGGAAATCATCAAGGCATTGGCCAGACCGTGGGGAATGTGGAAAATTGCCCCCAATTGGTGAGCCATGGAGTGACAGATGCCTAAAAAGCCATTAGCGAAGGCCATTCCTGCCATTGTCGCCGCATAATGGACTTTTTCCCGCGCTTTCGGGTCTTTAGCTCCGTTATGATAGGAACTGGGCAGATATTTAAACAGCAGTCGGATGGCATCTTGAGCAAGAGCGTTAGTATATTCTGAGGCTAAAACCGAGACGTAGGCCTCAAGAGCGTGAGTTAAAGCGTCAATTCCGCCGTATGCTGTTAATTTTTTCGGCATATTCAGCACTAATTCCGGATCGACGATGGCCATGCTGGGAGTTAGGGCATAATCTGCCAGAGGATACTTAATATTATTACGGCGATCGGTGACGACGGCGAAGGGAGTCACTTCCGATCCTGTTCCCGAAGTGGTGGGAATACACACCATCAGAGCTTTTTCGCCTAAAGGGGGCAATTCATAGACTCGTTTGCGGATATCCATAAAACGCATGGCCAAGCTCTCGAATTCTATCTCTGGATGCTCGTAGAGTAGCCACATGATTTTAGCGGCATCCATGGGGGAACCACCACCGATAGCGATAATTACATCGGGATTGAAGGTATTAATGACATTTAAACCCCGTTCGACGGTTTCCAGGGAAGGATCGGGTTCCACATCATAAAAGATATTAACCGTGATGCCGATTTCTTCTAAAATTTCCTGTAAAGGTGCGGTAACTCCTAGGTCGAAAAGAGGTTTATCGGTGACAATAAAGGCCCGTTTTTTGCCGGCTAATTCCCGAATAGCGATCGGTAATGACCCGTATTTAAAATATACTTTTGGTGGTACTCGGAACCAAAGCATATTTTCCCGGCGCTCGGCTACGGTTTTAATATTTAATAGGTGGGTAGGTTCGACGTTTTCGCTGATGGAATTACCGCCCCAAGTGCCACAACCGAGGGTTAAACTAGGATCGAGACGGAAGTTATAGATATCACCAATCGCACCCTGGGAGGAAGGGGTATTAATTAACACCCGGGCTGTTTGTACGTTGTCTTCAAAGCGCTTAATGTGTTCCCGATTAGAGGGTGCAGTATAAAGCACGGCCGTATGACCTCGACCGGCAAATAAGACCAGTTTTTCGGCTTTTTTTACCCCATCTTCAAAGTCTTTGGCCCGGTACATGGCTAAAATTGGCGAGAGTTTTTCGTAGGAAAATGGTTCCTCTAAGCCAATATTTTCCACTTCTGCGATTATTAACCTGGTATCTTCAGGAACAGAAATTCCGGCCATGTTGGCTAATTTTTCCACCGGTTGCCCGACGATATCGGGGTTGATATGACCATCTTTTAGGAGAATCCCGACGACTTTTTCCTTTTCTGCGGGGGAAAGAAGATAGGCCCCGCGATCAATAAATTCCTGTCGAACTTCTTCATAGATGCTATCGACAACGATTACCGATTGTTCGGAGGCGCAAATCATGCCGTTATCGAAGGTTTTACTGAGAATAATCGAGGAAACAGCCATTTTTATGTGCGCGGTTTCGTCAATTAAAGCGGGGGTATTGCCGGCACCGACTCCTAGGGAAGGTCTTCCCGAAGAATAGGCCGCTTTTACCATACCGGGACCGCCGGTGGCAAGGATTAAATTAATGCTGCGATGTTGCATTAATGCTTGGGAAAGTTCCACCGATGGCTGATCGATCCAACCAATAATACCGGCCGGTGCGCCCGCTTTCACGGCTGCTTCTAAGACTATTTTGGCCGCCGCGATCGTGCAGTCTTTGGCTCGCGGATGGGGGGAAAAAATGATGCCGTTGCGGGTTTTCAGGGCAATTAGGGCTTTAAAAATGGCTGTGGAGGTGGGATTTGTGGTGGGTACGATCCCCGCTAAAATGCCCACGGGTTCGGCGATTTTTTGCAATCCAAAGGATTTATCTTCTTCGATAATGCCGCAGGTTTTGCTGTGTTTATATTTGTTGTAGATGATTTCTGAGGCAAAATGGTTTTTAATCACTTTATCCTCTATTACCCCCATCTCTGTCTCTTGTACGGCCATTTTAGCCAAGGGAATGCGAGCGTTGTTGGCTGCTAATGCCGCTTTTTTGAAGATAAGATCTACTTGTTCTTGGCTATAGTTGGCAAATTGTTGTTGAGCTTTTTTCACCTGTTGAATCAGTTCTTCTAGCTCTTGTCTATTGGTAACTGTCATAACAATTTTGTAGATAAAATTACGGATTTTATGCTACTATAGCCTTTTTCGCCAAGGGACTCGCCTAATCTTGGGATTTTCTTTATAGTTTCCTAAGCATTGGTATTATAGAATACTAACAATGCTAGGTAATAGGTATGGGGAAGTGGGGAGAAGGAACAAGGGAGAAGGTTTTTAGCGTGCGATTGAGAGTTGCTCATACTATTAAAAACAGATTTACTATCAATACAAATTAGCTTATACTTCCTCTAATTTATAGGATATTTTGGACGCAAGCAGTTCGATAAACTCACTGACAGCAATTCTCATTTTGAAATTAATAGACTAGAAGGTTTCAAGTTCCAGTTTCAATCCCTAATAGGGTTTAAGATTAATTGGAACTAAAACTGGCGCTCCGAAACGCCATTAACCCCTGTTTCAATCCCTAATAGGGTTTAAGATTAATTGGAACAAGGACTTAGGGTTAACTTGCAGCTATTTTTAAAGTTTCAATCCCTAATAGGGTTTAAGATTAATTGGAACTAAAAAAAATCACCAGCGGCACTAAGAGAATTAATCTGTTTCAATCCCTAATAGGGTTTAAGATTAATTGGAACCCGACGTACCGATTCGATTTAGAAAAAATTAACCGTTTCAATCCCTAATAGGGTTTAAGATTAATTGGAACCTTTACTATCATACCACACTTTCAATCAATGCGATAGTTTCAATCCCTAATAGGGTTTAAGATTAATTGGAACTACTGCTGATTTAGGGAAAGAGTTAGGATTCAAGTTTCAATCCCTAATAGGGTTTAAGATTAATTGGAACAATTATAGCGTTTAAAAATGTCGTTATTGTGTCTGTTTCAATCCCTAATAGGGTTTAAGATTAATTGGAACTTTCTGGTTTAGTGGCAGCCGCTGCCGCTAAACTAAGTTTCAATCCCTAATAGGGTTTAAGATTAATTGGAACGTTGAAGTTGCCGATTCCTGGTTTTGCTGATGGCGGGTTTCAATCCCTAATAGGGTTTAAGATTAATTGGAACGCCCGTTGGTCATGATTGATTGAATTGCCGTTCTGTTTCAATCCCTAATAGGGTTTAAGATTAATTGGAACGACCAACTAGAGCAAGCGATCGCCCAAGGCGAAAGTTTCAATCCCTAATAGGGTTTAAGATTAATTGGAACAAGCCCCTTAAGTGCCTGAATAAGCTCCAATTCTGTTTCAATCCCTAATAGGGTTTAAGATTAATTGGAACAAAGAGATAAATTTAGGGCTAAAAAGCCTTTACACGTTTCAATCCCTAATAGGGTTTAAGATTAATTGGAACAAGGTGAATTTTAATTAGGAGGTAAAAACAATGAAGTTTCAATCCCTAATAGGGTTTAAGATTAATTGGAACATTGACTGAATCTGCCAACTCAGAATCAGCGATCAGTTTCAATCCCTAATAGGGTTTAAGATTAATTGGAACTTGATTTTTGCTTCTAGTTTGAGTATTTGGCAGATGTTTCAATCCCTAATAGGGTTTAAGATTAATTGGAACTGTGTGCATTTTTAATTCCCTATATTGATTTTTTCTGATGTTTCAATCCCTAATAGGGTTTAAGATTAATTGGAACACTTTTAAAATCACAGAAAGCGGGCGAGCTTATGCTGGTTTCAATCCCTAATAGGGTTTAAGATTAATTGGAACGTGGCAACCCAGCGACCAGCCCTCAAAAAAGCCTGCTTGTGTTTCAATCCCTAATAGGGTTTAAGATTAATTGGAACACGGGCGATCTACGGCAATAATCCTAATTTCAGATTGCGGTTTCAATCCCTAATAGGGTTTAAGATTAATTGGAACGCTAAAAAGTCAAAAAATCCAGAGGAGAAAAAGGTTTCAATCCCTAATAGGGTTTAAGATTAATTGGAACACATAACCTTCGTGAACATAAGCCGCGTACTCCACAGTTTCAATCCCTAATAGGGTTTAAGATTAATTGGAACATTTCTACAAGTGGGATAGCGAGGCAACTGAGGGGTTTCAATCCCTAATAGGGTTTAAGATTAATTGGAACAAATATGCCAGTTGTTAATAGATCCGATTATAAAGTGTTTCAATCCCTAATAGGGTTTAAGATTAATTGGAACTATTATTCGCAGTTTATAATCTAAACTGTCATCTAGTTTCAATCCCTAATAGGGTTTAAGATTAATTGGAACTTGCCAGAATTTTAAGGGGCAAAAAAGCCAAGGCTGTTTCAATCCCTAATAGGGTTTAAGATTAATTGGAACTTGGCTCCTAAAAAATTCGGTGGTACACCCATATTAGTTTCAATCCCTAATAGGGTTTAAGATTAATTGGAACAATCCTTCGTACTTTACTTTCAACATTTTAGCTCGTTTCAATCCCTAATAGGGTTTAAGATTAATTGGAACTAGGGCATGGTAAACCATCGATGATTAGACGGGTGTTTCAATCCCTAATAGGGTTTAAGATTAATTGGAACGATAATTCCTTTTCAGACTGTAAATGATAAAATTCTGTTTCAATCCCTAATAGGGTTTAAGATTAATTGGAACGTATCCGATCGCCTGGCCTTCCCCATCGAACGCCGGTTTCAATCCCTAATAGGGTTTAAGATTAATTGGAACCGTGGTGGCAGTTTGGCAAAAAAGAAGAAAGGAAAGAGCAAAGTTTCAATCCCTAATAGGGTTTAAGATTAATTGGAACTTTTTTGCGTTTTGCGGGATTAAATACAGTAGAAGTTTCAATCCCTAATAGGGTTTAAGATTAATTGGAACCAGTTAGCCTGTACTAATCAAGTGCCGGGCGATTTGTTTCAATCCCTAATAGGGTTTAAGATTAATTGGAACTAATCTCTAATGTTTGCTTTTGTCGCTCCCCCACGTTTCAATCCCTAATAGGGTTTAAGATTAATTGGAACAATGTGTGTAATAGGCATGAGTCAGCGTCTTTCCGTCGTTTCAATCCCTAATAGGGTTTAAGATTAATTGGAACACTGATTTTTGTCATTCATATTATCTTGATCATAATTTAGTTTCAATCCCTAATAGGGTTTAAGATTAATTGCAACCTGACAGGGGGACAAGCAAGCTGAAAAGCTTATGTAACATAAAATACAGACACAGACTCCAAAAAAAGATAAGTCATATTTACCATATATGACCTAAATAACGAAAATGATAAGTGAACTATACCAGAAAGTGTTAGAAAATGAACTGGGACGAGCCAGATATCTACTGTTGTTAATGATAGTTGGAACCTTGCAAATACTAAAGCAAGCTAAGTTAGAGATATTAGCTGAAGCCTTACCAATACCAATCCTGTTTGAGAGTCGGAGAA
>NZ_JADBUZ010000039.1:0-9962 GCF_020245305.1 Microcystis sp. M20BS1
AACTCGATTGTCTATCTTTTGATATTAACCTGTTTGTGCCTTAAGTCCTTCTCTGTATGGATTTCAGCTACTTTTGAGCTTAGGTACTCTCATCGAATTTTATTTTAAGTTAATTATTTGCATAACAATTCCCGAAGAGCCTTTTATCCATGACTACAATGCACAGCAAAGCAAAGGATTAAGCCACCATCACTACTACCGAATCACCACCGGAATTGTTAAAAAAGCAGCTATTACTGGGGTAGTTGTCATAAGTTTTCTCTTTTCACCCGTCTTCTGGTTAATCTTTGTCCGCTATCGGATCAGAATTTTTTCTTGATCTTCCATTATTATAACATCCATCGGTAGGGTGTGTTAAAGTAGCTCAACACACCCACAAAAATCAATTAGAAGTCAGCAAATAATCGACAAGCTTAATTAATCTTTTCTCTTTAACTCCTGAGACTGGGCGATTTAGGATATCTTCCAAAGAATCAAAGGGCTTTTCTGAACGTTTTTTCAGAAAGTCATTAACAGATGCAGGTGGGATTCTCGCTTTGTTAAGTTGATTAGCGTCACAGGTATTCAAAAGCTCTAAAATCGACTTAGAAGGATGAGAAGGATGAGAAGGATGAGAAGGATGAGAAGGATGAGAAGGAGGAGAAATAATAATTTTTTCTTCCAGTCTTTTGATTTCTTTTTGGTACTCCTCTCGGATTGCTTGTAACTGGGTTTCTAATCGTTTTTCAAGATTACTCATCCTCAATTCTAGAGGATTATCTATTTTTTCGGGCCTGGTAATTAACCCAGGAGAAGAGGATAATAACTTCATTTGCTGTAAAGCGATACTCTCCGCTTCTTTATCAACTACAAAAGCGTTAATCATCTCGATGTCAGGAACTTTCTGATTGGCGATAACAGAAGCATAATATTCTAAATCTCCACTGATAATATCATAACGTTCATCAACTTTTTTATTATCAGCTTTTTTGAGAATAGCAGGGCGAATAATTCCACCCATTTCAATAATAAGATTGGCTAAATTCTCTAATTCAGTTTCGGAAAAGGTTTCTCTGGGAAGGGAAGGATTAATATCAGTAATATCGACTCGTAAAAATTTCCACATTTATTTAACTCCTATTTTAGCTAAAACTTCAATTGCTAAGGCTTCAAATTCTGCTGCTGATACTCCCGCATCAGCTTGATGTTCGGCATAATCGATTATAGATTGGGGGGCAGGAATTTCTAAATCTCCCACGGTAACGTATTGATTTATACAGCGAGATAAAGGCATTCTTTCCGAGATAGTCGATTCCATCAAAGGTAAATTATATTTGTCTGGAATCACTTGTTTTTGTTTGGGAAAATTATATTTTAAGTATTGAGCATGGGTGGAAATTTTGGAAGGTAAAACGCCTAAAATTTGTAGGGTTGGTTTACCCAAATCTCCACGACTTTCATTGATTTCCTCTTGAACAAAGTTTTTAACGCTATCTAATCCTTGATTAGAAAATGGTTTAAGATCAGAAGGGATTATCAGATAGTCAGCTGCAATTAAAGCAATGCGTGCATATAAATCAAGTGCGGGAGGTGCATCAATAATTACAATATCGTATTGATTATTTACTTTCTCTAATTTTCTTGCCAATCTAGCAAATACCGCCGCATTATCTTTAATTTTTGCTTGGTTAGCAATTAAAGATATGTGAGAGGGAATAACATCAATTTCTGGATGATTGAATCCTTGAGACTTTCTGACAATATTCTCAATAAAAATGCGGTTACTGTTATCTAGTAAATGAAAGACATTTTTATCTTTTAAATCATCGTCATCATCGAATTGAAACTTAATTAAACCAACGGCAAAGGTACTATTAGCTTGAGCATCAATATCAATTAATAATACTCGCTTGCCTTTTTTACTCAAAGCTGCCGCTAGATTGGTAGCGACGGTGGTTTTGCCAACACCACCTTTATGATGATAAATTGCGATGGTTTTCATGGGGTTTCTGTGGTTGATTGTTGGAGAATTGAGCGGTGGAATACCTAAAGATAAGGTTTCGTAACCAATCAGAGATTTTAACTGTTCTAAGTGAGAGGCAATTTCTAACCCAGAACATCTAAAAACTAAATAAATTTTATCGGGTTTTCTTCGATAAAGTTGAATCTCATCACCATTGGTTAATAATCCCCACTGCACTTTAAAATAGTTGAGATAATAACCTAAGCGGTGACGATGATTGATGAGCTTTTCTCTGGGGTTTTTAGCCTCGATAATTAGACAGTGAGAGGATAAAAACTGCCTTTTATTGATAGGTTTTTGAGCGGAAACAAGGAAATCTAAGCGGACTTTACCGAAGCTAACTTGTTGATACCAATGTTCGGCATTGTAGCCTAGTTTTGGGAGTAAATACTGGACAATTAGTTTACTCTCCACTTCCCTTTCGTTATGACAATGATGAGGATTAAAAGTCACACATTTGAGGAAATACTTAAGAACAACTTATTGTTAGTTTAAATGATGACAGTCCTTCTCGTCAAGGTGAAGCACAGACTAAACTTAATCGAGTATTTCAGCTGCAAAAACAAACCCCATCTATCCCAGAAAAGCTACATATTGAGATGCACATCAGTCAATTTACGGGTTCATGACAGTAGGATGTTTATCTAGCACTTTTGACAATGACAGAGAAAATCATCCTACCCACAGCTTCAATTAATTGAACTGCATAATTTTCTCGGCTACCTTCTGGGAAATAAAAGGTAAAATTGAGCGATTTTGACTGTTATCTTTTCCCTCGGTAAATACTACCAATAGATAGGGAGTATGATGGGGAATTTCAATATAGGCTGCATCGTGACGCACTTGACTTGTCCAACCAGCTTTTGACCAAATTTGACTATTTTCTGGTAATCCTTGTCCCAGAAATCCTAAGATTTGTGTATCATCTCCTTGACTTGTCCAATCAGCAGGATTAAGACTACGTTTTAGTAAAGACATCATCATTTGGGAACGTTGGGAAGAAACAGCAATCCCCCCGACAATAGTATGAATTAAACGCGCCACTGCATTGCTAGTCAACATATTGCGATTCTCCATTAATTCCCCTAAAAAAGCGCGTTCACGTCCATAGGGACCATCAGACCAAGTTTTTTGATTAACGTTAATTGTCGCTAATTCTGGCCAATTTAGGGATTGAAAATAACGATTAACTATGTTGCGTTGTTGCTTCCAAGTTTCAAAGGGACCGGCGGCAATTTCTGGACCGCTAGTGGTTCCCGTAACCAGATCTACAACTAAACTGGTAGCATCATTACTAGAGTCAACAATCATGTCACGAATGGCGCGATTTAATTCGCTGCTTTCGGCAATCATTCCCCCCTCTAACCACTCATGAATTGCTACTAGATAAAACAATTTCACTAAACTAGCGGGATAGGTTCTTTCTTGTCCGCGATAACTAAATCCGCGGGGGGAATATTTCCAGAATTCTTCGTGAGAAATTGCTCCCCCCGTGTTGACGATAACAGGAGGATCATATACTATCCAAGTTAGGGCAATTTGTTCTTGAGCTAATTGGGGAAATTCTCGCCAAGTTGTTTCTAAAATATCTGTACCGAACTGTTGGAGATGGTCTTCAGTATGAAAAAAGTTCATAGGTGTGCTGCAAAGTCAAGAGTTAGAAGGTGGATAAATTCTTGAGTCGGCAATTCTCATTTTACGGTAAAATTTACCGATAATTAATTATTTGATCGCTTCTGAGTTTAATGTTTATATCTACCGATGAGGTTCATCTCTATTTTATAAGTCTCGATCCCTCTGGGGATAGACGAGAAAAACTGGCTTCTTTGCTCTCGGAAGATGAAATAATTAGAGCTAATCGTTACCATTTTCCCCAACACAAGCGGCGTTTTTTGGTGGCTAGGGGATGTTTACGCGAGATTTTAGGGTCATATTTGGCCATAAGTCCCGAAAAAATCGAGTTTATCTACAGTGAACGGGGAAAACCGAGTATTAAATACCAATTACAGTTTAATCTCTCCCATTCCGAGGAGATGGCAATCTGTGGCTTGACTTTAACCGCTCGCATTGGGGTAGATTTAGAGAAAATGCGCCAGATGAAAGATTTAGATAGCTTGACAAAAAGGTTTTTTTGTGCTAGGGAACATGAGCTTGTTGAAAAGTCCGCAGAGAAGGAAAAGCTATTTTTTCAGTTATGGACGGCAAAAGAGGCTTATTTAAAGGCACTGGGAACCGGAATTAGCGGAGGACTCGATCAAGTGGAAGTGGGACTTAATCCCTTAAAATTAGACAATGTGGCGGGGGAATGGCAATTATGGACTGCAGCAATCGGCGATAATTATCGAGCGACGGTGGTTATCGAAGGTAGCGATCGAGTGATTAAAACCTTTGGCCTTTCTGATCTATGATTAATTGGGGAGTTAATTGCCTTGAGAAATTCAGTAATTATTCCTAGCTATCTCAAAAAAAGCTTGTCCTTAATTATTACTTAACCTTGTTTTCTCTATGCGAATTGCTCTTTTTACAGAAACCTTCTTACCGAAAATCGATGGCATTGTCACCCGTCTTAAACATACCGTAGAACACCTACAAAGATTAGGTCATCAGGTATTAGTTTTCTCTCCCGATGGCGGTTTAAAAGAGTACAAAGGTGCTAAAATTCATGGAGTTACAGGGATTCCCTTACCCCTATATCCGGAATTAAAAATGGCTTTCCCCCGGCCTTCAGTCGGTCAAGCTTTAGAGAGGTTTAAACCTGATATTATTCATGTGGTTAACCCGGCTGTTTTAGGGGTGGGAGGCATTTATTTTGCCAAAACTATGAACATTCCCCTCGTCGCTTCCTATCATACCCATCTCCCCCAATACCTACAACACTATGGATTAGGTTCCCTAGAAGGATTACTCTGGGAATTATTAAAATTGGCCCACAATCAAGCAAGTTTAAATCTCTGCACTTCCACCGCTATGGTGCAAGAATTATCTAGTCGTGGCATTGAAAAGGTCGAGCTTTGGCAAAGGGGAGTCGATACGGAATTATTTCAACCTCATTTAAAATCCCCGGCTATGAGACTGAAATTATCCCAAAATAACCCCGATAGTCCTCTCTTATTATACGTTGGTCGAGTGTCGGCCGAAAAAGAAATTGATCGCATTAAACCAGTCTTAGAAGCGATTCCCGAAGCAAGATTTGCCATTGTGGGAGATGGTCCCCATCGGGAAGCTTTAACAAGTCATTTTGCCGACACAAATACCCATTTTGTCGGTTATTTACAGGGGTTAGAATTAGCCTCCGCTTTTGCTTCCGCAGATGCTTTTCTTTTTCCCTCACGCACAGAAACCCTCGGTTTGGTACTTTTAGAATCCATGGCTGCCGGTTGTCCGGTGGTGGCAGCAAATTCGGGGGGAATTCCCGATATTGTCACCGATGGAGTTAATGGTCATCTCTTCGATCCTAGGGATGAAAAAGGTTTAATTAGTGCCACCCAAAGATTACTAACCGCCAAGGCAGAAAGAGAGGAATTACGACGAAATGCGCGTCTAGAAGCCGAAAAATGGGCATGGCAAGCGGCCACCAAACAGTTATTAAATTACTATCACCAAGTTTTGCATAATAATTCTGTGGCTTTTGCCGCTTAATTGTTGTCAAAATGCTCGAATTTAACCGCAAAAACCTTGACCTATTGTAACTTTTATGGCCAGCGCACCCAGTACCACCTTAGATAAGTCCACCCAAGTTGTCAAAAAGACTTATCCCAACTATAAAGTTATTGTTCTCAACGATGACTTTAACACCTTCGATCATGTGGCCAATTGTTTAATTAAATATATCCCGGATATGACCACCGATCGAGCTTGGGAATTAACTAATCAAGTTCACTACCAAGGACAAGCAATTGTCTGGACAGGTCCCCAAGAACAAGCGGAACTTTATCACCAACAATTGCGACGGGAAGGATTAACCATGGCTCCCCTAGAGGCCGCATAATTATGAATAATGGTCGCTTAGTTTGGAATCATTCTACTCATATTCCGGGGTTGATTGCGGTATTAGAAAAGTTAATTACTTATAAAGGAATCACCACTGTCACCCCGGGGGTACTTTCTCGCTCAAAAGGTCATTGTCCGCGGTTACAATTGCGGATATCAGTGCCGATTCGTGGTGGTTTTAAGCTGATTGCGAGGACAGGAAAAAGTGTTCAGGAGGTCTTTGTTATCACCGATTTAAACCAAGAGGACTTAGAAATGGCTATCCAAGCTTGTTTAGGGAAATAACTGTCGTGGGTGCGTTGTTAAAAGGCTGCTGGTTACTAATCATTGTTTTTCTGTTTTTCGGTTTACATTCTCTCCCTAGTTTGGCAGTAATGGATAGAGTTCCTTTAACAGTAACTTTATTGCAGGAACGTTTAAGCGCACCCGTCCTTAAAGAAGGGATGACTACTATCGATTTAGCCAATTTAGTTATCGATATCCGCGATGAAAATAAGGAACTGCAAGAACAATTTTATCAACAGATTCAAGGTCAAATTAATCGCGCTAAACAACCCCTAGGTTTAGATTTTAGTAATTCCTTAATTCAAGGCAATTTTATCGCTTCCCGTCTGGGTTTACCTACTCCTTTAACAAAAGTAGCTCTCGCTACCCTATTATCACCCACGGAAGAACAGTTATTACAACAGGACGAAAATTTTTTATTCGATAGCGATGAACCGGTTTTTAATGTCACAGTATTTCGCGGACCTGTGAAGTTGCAGGGAACCGTATTTATGGGAGAAGTGGACTTTTCTAAGACTTTTTTTCTGCAAATTGTCGAAGCAATGGCAGCAAAATTTAGTCGTGAAAGTAATTGGGTAGAATCGCGTTTTGCTAGGGTGGCAAAATTTACAAAAGCTAATTTTATGGGAGATGTAAATTTTAGTCAAAGTCAATTTTTAAATAAAGCCATCTTTCGCAGCGCACATTTTAAAAGTATTACTAACTTCCATGGCAGTCATTTTACTGCCGAAGCTTATTTTGATCAAACCAAATACGATAAACCCGCAGATTTTACCCGTACTTTCTGGCAAAAAGAAGCTAATTTTTCCCAAAGTCAATGGCGAGATCGTCCGCTATTTTCTAAGAGTAGATTTTTAAGTTTATTAACCTTTAGAAATGCCACTTTTGAAAAATCAGGCGCTTTCCGGTCTAGTTATTTTAATGGTGTGGTTAGTTTTCAAGATGTGAAACTTTTAGATCAGGTAGATTTTAGTAATTCCACTTTTACTAAAAATAGTTATTTAAGTGTATCAGGATTAGCTTTTGATTCCGATAAAGCGAAAATACTGGGAGATAGAGGAGTAATTGGTCAAGCAATTTATTTACCAAACCTAGCAGGAAATGAGACAGTTTTAAGAAATTTAGTTCGTAATTTTCGCTCCCTAGAACAAATTGCCGATGCTAATCAAATTGAATACAAAACCGAAAAATTGCGATTACAACAGTTAAAACAAAAACTAAATAATATCTCAGTTATTCGCCTAATTAACCTCACTTGGGTAGCTGATTTTCTGCATACTTCTTTCCTTACTTTACTATTACTTTTAAGTCAAGATGGTACAAATTTTAGTTTAGTTTTCGGTACAGGAATCATAATTTTTGCCTATTTTGGCTGTTTATTTTGGTTAATTGATCGCGTGCGTCGTCTCACTCCTAAACCAGTAATTCCTAATCGTTATGAAATCTTTTGTATGGTAACTAGCTATATTATTCTCACCCTTTCTGGTGTGTTTAATATCCTGCAATCTGCCAGTTGTCCCCTACTAACTTTAACAGCTATTGCCCTAATTCTTGTCCCCTTACCCCTAATTTTAATTATCGAACTTTATCGTCGGGGACGCTATCACGATTTAATGGATAGTTCCTATTTTCTGCAAGATGGCAGTATGCGACAATTACGCTTATTAATCACCCGTTTACCCGTGGTTCCCGAATTTCCCCTCTTTCGCGATCGTTATACTCCTATTTCTTGGCAAAAGCGTTGGAATTGGTTAAATTATTACGATTTAAGTCTCAATAATTTGCTAAAATTAGGCTTTAATGATTGGCGAGTTCGCGATCAAGAATTACCCGCTATCATTTCTTTTTTAGTTTGGTATCAATGGGGTATCGGCATCTTTTATATCACTCTCCTTATCTGGACTCTCTCGCGCACAATTCCGGGGTTAAATCTCTTGATTTATTTAAAATAAACTGTAAAAATCAAAGAGGGCGAATGCAATTCGCCCCTACAATCCTATTATTACACCAATGGTAGGGGCGCATCGTGGTCAGTGAGTTTATCGAACTGCGGGCGCCCAAAATGTCCTATAGATATTTCGACCAAATTGAGATGCACCCAAATTATCCCTATTCTTCTTCCTTCCACACAAAAACTGGAAGAGCCATCTATTTCACCTATGATAAAACTAACTGGTAGCGACTCCGATAATTTTATGAAAATCACTGTTGATATTCCCGACGAAATCGCCCAGAGATTAGGTCAAACAGGCGATAATTTGGCTCATAAACTGCTGGAAATGGTTATTGCTGATGCTTACCGTGCCAGTATCTGGCTCTTCTCGACTTTGTGTGATAATTTTTGCTTATGGAATCGTGAAATGTTGACGGAGAAAGACTTTTACGACTATTTTGCCGAAGAAACTATCAGTATAGGCTTCGTTTCCACACAGAAACCAGAAGAGCCAGTATCTTGAGTACGGCCGAAGTTGGACGCATCCTTCAATTACCTTCTCGGTTAGAAACTCATGCCTTTTTAAAGCGGATGGGAGTCTATCTGAATTATGATGAAACTGAACTAGAACGCGATTTGCAAACTCTCAAAGAACTCAGAGCGAAATGATAGTTGTTTCTGACACTTCTCCGATTTGCTACCTGCTCTTAATTGACCAAATTATGATCCTACAAAAACTGTATGAGCTTGTGGTCATTCCTGAAGCTGTAGCTGATGAATTAAAGGCCTCAGAATCTCCATCTATCGTTCGCAATTGGATTGCTAACCCCTTGATAATGTACCTTTTGGGCGAACGCAGTTCACCCCTACATTGTGGACAAAATCCGTTACTGTAGGGGCGCAAAGCTTGCGCCCTCTGATCGATTGGGATGTTATTCCCACGCAAGTCCCTAAGGGGGGATCGAACCTAAAATCCATTTTTAATTTAATTATAACCAGCTACTTATCCACCCCCAAACCCCAGGTAATTGACCCCCTAAACTAATACACTTGTGCTATAGCCTGCCTAAAAAAATTCCAGAAAAGGGAATGAGGGTAAAAAGGAAAAAAAAGAGAAAAGGGTTACAGAGTCCTCCCAGCACCGCACACCACCCGAAAACCGTCGTAGAGGTTGCTGTAGTCGCGGCGGTTGTAGCTGCTGCGGAAAGCGGAACGGCAGCCATCTGGAAGGCTGAACCAAGAACCGCCCCGCAATACACATTTTCGGTCATCTGTCAATAGTTTATTTATACTATTTAATGAGTTTTGATAACGATTATCAATATTTTTTTCGTCCCAAACGCTCCCGTCTGTGGGCGGTGCGCCTTGATAATCACTGTGCCACGGATCTAAACACCACTCCCAAACATTCCCGTGCATATCGTACAGCCCAAAGGCGTTGGGGGGATAGGAGCGGACGGGAGTGGTTTTCTTTGGGGATTTTTTCGCCTTTTCTTGTTGATAGACCGTTGAACTAACGTAATTCGCCAGTTCTCCCGTGATCGTCTCGCCAAAGTGGAAGGGAGTGGTTGTTCCCGCTCTACAAGCGTATTCCCACTCGGCCTCGCTTGGTAAGGGACTTCCAAAAAATAAACTATTCATTCTCAAGAATAATAATCATTCTCGGAGTGTGGGAGGTAGGGATCGATGGTTGCCCCCTCCTTCCAATTTTGTAGTAGAATTAATCCTGTACATTATTAATCAAGTTTTTCT
>NZ_JADBUZ010000004.1:0-22867 GCF_020245305.1 Microcystis sp. M20BS1
ACTCGACCGACCCAACTGCAACAAAAAGCGTTAGATTTATTGGGAGTTTCCCTGATTTGTACCCAGTAACGGGGCGGCGGAAATTCTCTTAATCCCTCCTACAGCATAGGTTATGGCCTTTTGTCAACGGGGAAGTCCAGATATTCAGTTAAAATAGCTTCGGAAACAATCCATTCGATTTTATTAGACTCGATCACGAATTGTATAACCGTTCTCGGCAACCTTCCTTTTAAAATTGCCGAAACTAGAATATTCGTATCGATCACGACTTTCATTCGCCTCTCCGATAGGCTTCAATTTCTGCGGCGATATCTTCTTCGGTAATATCCTGAACGCCGGGTAAGGATTGAGTTTTATCAAAGAGTTCTTTAACTTTTTGGCTTAAAGTCTGACGGTTTTGTTTGTCCGCTAAATTTAACAAAGCGTCTTTTAATAAATCTTCAACGCTGTTATAGTTTCCTGTCGCTAATTGAGAGTTAATTAATTGTTCTAATTCGGGATTTAAGGTAATATTCATGGTAAAATACACTCTGTAAATTCGGTGGATATTATGATGGTTCGTGAACGATTTCATCGATAAATTCTTCTTTTTCTTCTTCCGTCATGGTATCCCAATCATAGCCGCGTTCTTTGGCTACGATTCGAGCTTTGTCAATGGCGTAGTTAGACAAGGATTCCCATCGGTCCGACTGACTGAGGATGAGAATTTTATAAACTTCCTGTTTCTGGTCTTCGGGGAGTTGTTTGACTAATTCGATCACTTGTTCGTTGCTTAAGGTTAAGTTCGGCATAGGTCAATTCTAGACACCAGCATGATTAATCAGTTTAACACGAGTCTCTAGCCGGCTCGTGGGTGGGGGGACTGATCGCTAACGGGAAAAGTCATGATCTAGAAATTCTTGAATCGTTAAAATTGGGATTTCTCGAAATGGATTTAAAACTAATAGATCAGAATCGCCGCTTACAATACAGGTAGCTTGACCATCGATCGCTAGTTCTAAATACTGATTATTTTTCTCATCTCTGCAAACCTTGATTTTCTCTCGAATCACGACAATTTCCTCGGTTCTTTCTATCGCCGTTATAAATAGCCGCCTTTTTGCTGAGGAGGCATATCTATCGAATTTGGCACGATTGAAAACAGTGATCAATTCTAACAAAGTAGATTCGGACATTAAAAGCTTGCCGATATTTTGGGCTTTGTCTAATGCCTGACGAGCTTTGCCGTTTTTAGACAGAAGCGCGCTTACTAAAACGTTGGTATCGAAAACGAAATAGTATTCAAGGCTCATTTAATAAAGATTCTAGGATTTCGGGGGTTAATCCTCTAGCTTCCGCCTCATCACTAATTTCGTCCATTAGTTTTCTCAAGAAATCGATATCGCTGTTAACTGGCTTTCTAATTAGCAAATCGACAAGAACCCGGACGCGTTCTTGTTCCTCCGGGGATGCGGATTGATAGACTTCTGCCGCTTCGGGACTGACTTCGATCGAAATTTTGCTCATAGTATTAAGGCTCATTCTTGCTGTGCTTTGGGGAGTTGTTTGAATAAGTCGATAACTTGTTCGTTGCTTAAGGTTAAGTTCGGCATAGGTCAATTCTAGACACCAGCATGATTAATCAGTTTAACACCAGTCCTTAATGGAGAAGGTTTTCGGTTCGCCTACACCTTCCGGGGTTCGATCGGTTAGAATCGAGAAATTATCGGCCTAGAAAGTCCTTTCATCTTCGCGCTTGCCGTAAAATTATGATTGTCTCTCTCCAAGAAGCTCAAGCCAAACTGCCCGAACTGATATACAATCTCAAACCGGGAGAAGAATTGTTGATTACCGATAATAATCTCCCACTAGCCAAATTAATCGGGCAAACCCCCACATCTCCATCTCCCCAACGTCCGGGGCCTGGCCTATGTAAAGGAATGATTACCATCGTGGCCGATGATGAAGAACACTTACAAGACTTTGCGGAGTATCTGCATTGAAATGTCTAATCGATACCCATACTCTGCTTTGGTACACACTCAACGAATCCCCACTAAGTAGCGCCGCCCATCAACTAATTATTAACCAAAATAACGAAATATTAATCAGCCCAGCATCCTATTGGGAAATCGCCATCAAAATCAGTATCGGTAAACTCATTTTACATCAATCTTACAAAGATTTTATCGACGTATGCCTTAATCAATATCAATTTAATATCCTTGCCATCACACCAGAACATACGGATGCGCTGATCACCCTTCCTTTTTATCATAAAGACCCCTTTGATCGCCTTCTGGTAGCTCAAGCCATTGTTGAAAATATTCCGATTATTAGTGTAGATACTATTTTAGATCGGTACGGTATTCAACGTCTTTGGTAGGGCGATCGTTTTTCTCAACCTATCGGAAAACTCGACACTATAACCCGTTTCTAATCCCTCGATTTGATGTTTTTCTACCAATGTCCCCACGTCTCCTGCGGATAATCTTGCTTCGCGAATATATTTTAATAAAATCCCATTGAGTAAAGTTCATAATTCATGGTTATTATTTCGATCTAAAAAGTCCAAAAAGTCTTTTGCTTTCACGATCTGAATATTTTGATATTCAACCAGTGAAAGAAGATGTTTGTCCCCCGTGATAATATGGGTAGCCTTGCCAGCGATCGCACATTCTATGATCATATCGTCATCGGGATCGTTGGGAACCGCTCTCAGTTGTCTTGTTATCGGAACAAGGCTAGAAAATTGACGAATTTCCGCGATATATTCTCTAAGTCCCCGTTCAGATATTTGAAATTTCTGCTGAAGTTTTTCGGATAATTCGTCTAAAATCTCTTGGCAAGTTACTGAAGATACCGATCCCGTCTTCGCTAACGATAAGCAGGAAAATGTAGGGCTGTTTTTAGACAGCCAAGCAGAGATTAATATATTTGTATCAAAAACAACTACATAGGTCACTATTTTTCGTGAACGATTTCATCGATAAATTCTTCTCTTTCGTCTTCCGTCATAGTATCCCAATCACGGCCGCGTTCTTTGGCTACGATTCTAGCTCTTTCTGCTCCTTCATTAAATACTGGTTCCAACTGTCTCCACTGACTGAGGATGAGAATTTTATAAACTTCCTGTTGCTGTGCTTCGGGGAGTTGTTTGACTAATTCGATCACTTGTTCGTTGCTTAAGGTTAAGTTTGGCATAGGTCGCTTCTAGACACCAGCATGATTAATCAGTTTAACACGAGTCCTCAGAGGGGTGGGGAAACGGAGGGAATTTTCGGCCATGCTGACAACAGTAATCGTTTTTCCCAACCTATCGAAAAACTCGACAATATACCCCGTTTCTAATCCCTCAATTTGATGTTTTTCTACTAATGTTCCCACGTCCCCCGCAGATAATCATTCTTCGGGAATATCTTGTGATAAAATCAAGCTGATATTTGTCTTAAGCTAAACGGCTTTTACTTCGGATCACCGATATAGACTCCAAAAGGGTTATAGCTGTTGGATCATGCAGGTTAAGCGCCGTTTAGCTTATCAACTAAATCATAAGCCTGTTACTGTTTTTATGCCTTCATAAACTTATAGTGTTCGTAGATTAATCATTATCTGGATTTAATGCTAAATATTGTTTTAATCTGTTCCATACACCTAGCCTTTGAAATATTTCTTCCTGTTTGGGATATAAAAAGGAATCTTGAAATTTTTTTCCAGTTTGAGTGCTTAATCTTATCAAAAGATTATTAAAGGTTTCATTTAATAAATCATCAAGCATTTGTATTAATTTATAATCTGTAGAAAGATGTACCTGTAGCAACTCTAGTTCATCTATAGACAATATTCTCCAGTCAAACTTATTGACTCCCTCTTGGATTAATAAACTATCTAAATGTTCTCGAAACAAATGGCTATTGATAAGATATAAAGGTTCCAAAGAAACAATAACAGGTATAAAAGTATTACAATTGTGAAAACAACTAAGCTCGACCGTTTTTTTCTGACACTCTGAAATAAAGCTTGCTAGTTGTTTTAATCCTTTCGTTATTTGTACCAGACTAGAATTAATGTGATCTTCACTAGCGATAGCTTGTGCCGCTCTAGAAAAGCGTGTTGCTTTGCATTCAAAAAGGATTAAAGTTGAACCGTCTTGCAGTATCCAATCAGGAGATTTACCTTTATTGATTGGATAGAAAGTACGAATTTTTTCCTCCGAAAATAATGTTTCTGAAAATATACACTCTTTGAGAATAATTCCAACATATCTTTCAAAAACATAACCAAAATAAGATGAAAATTCTTGTTTATAGTAATTAAACATTTGATAAAAAATTCCTGATGAAATTCTCGAAGCTATTAAGTCAGGAACTGGTGCATGAATAAAGTCTTTTTCTAATATTGAAAATTGTTTATTCTGACAAGGTTTAATAAGTGGATACTGTACCAGTGGATTGAAATTATAGGCTTTGAACCTATCATCTTCATTTTTTCTTTCTTCATATAGATTTACAAACTTTGATTTATCCGCCGAAAGTTGTAATAAAATTTTATTGATAGAATAATCGTCTGGAAGACTTAAACCTTTTTTACGGGCAACTTTAAAATAGTTTCTACTAATACTAAAATGACTAGAAGAAAAACTATATATACAAAAACCAGTATTAATAAAGTCCCTCAAAGAAACATCGCTAATTTCTTGAAATTTTTTTGCAAAATCAAATTTAGGAATATTAGGTAAGTAATTTAATTGTCTGGGTATCTCGTCGAATAGAATAACTGGACGTGCAAATTGACCAAAAATATTCGGTCGAAATGGGAACTGATGACTAACTAAACGGAGCATTAAAAAAACAGGGTTAGAATTAATAAATTCATTTTTAAGTTCTTCATCAAGAGTTATCGGATCTGCCTGTAAATATTTTAAAGTCAAATTTACCAAACATCTAAGATCGTGATATTTAATTGTTGTTTCTACTTTACTAGGAGTGCAAAATCTGATAGCAAATAAAGCCGCCCCAGCATTTAAAAAAGGTAAAAATTCTGGCGTAGTCGCATTAAGCTGTGAATGTTGATTTTTTAAACTGTGTAAAGAATATAAGGCATCTCCTAGCTTAATTTTTTTAAAAGAACTTTGAATCTGAAGTTCTAAACGATTTAGAGCTTGCAAAGAATTTATATTAGGAAGTTGATTTTTGACCATATTTTGCCGTATCTATACAATAGGGGGCTTATTCAGCCCCCCTTAACCTCTAACTACCGCCAATCCTTGCCACATCGCGGGCATTGGCTTCAAAAGCGGCATCGAGGGCAGAATCGCCGGTTAAACCGGAATCTAACGCCTCTTTAATACACTGCAACATCCGCTTATAATCCTTGGGCATTACTTTAACAAACTTGGGCAACATTTCCGACCAATTTGCTAAAACCAGGGCTGCTTTTTGACTTTGGGTGTAATCAGCATGGTGTTGAATTAACTCGCGTAAATCGTCGATTTCTTCCCCTTCTAGCGCCTCTAAAGCTACCATTTGGGTATTGCAACGAGTGGCGAAATCCCCCGACTCATCGAGGACGTAGGCGACACCACCACTCATCCCGGCGGCGAAATTGCGACCGGTGGGCCCTAAAACAACGACTTTACCCCCCGTCATATACTCGCAAGCATGGTCGCCAACAGCCTCAACCACCGTAGTCACCCCAGAGTTACGCACCCCAAAACGTTCCCCAGCAACCCCAGAAATATACACCTCACCACTGGTCGCGCCGTATAAAGCCACATTACCGATGATAATATTCTCCTCGGCCACAAAAGTGGAACCTTTGGGCGGATAAACGATGATTTTGCCACCGCTTAAACCCTTACCCACATAATCATTGGCATCCCCTTCTAACTCCAGTGTCACCCCTTTGGGAACAAAAGCACCGAAACTTTGCCCCGCGCTGCCCTGAAAATGGAGATGTACGGTATCTTCGGGTAAACCCTCCCAGTGACGTTTAGTGATTTCGTTGCCTAAAATCGTCCCCACCACGCGGTTAATATTTTTAATCGGTAGTGTCGCCTTGACTTTTTCGCCTTTTTCAATGGCATCTTTGCATAAATCCACTAAAACGGTTATATCCAAGGACTTATCTAAACCGTGGTCCTGGGGAATCTGGCAATAACGCCCTACCTCTGCATCTACCTCCGGTTGATAGAGAATCGGAGTTAGGTCAATTCCTTTCGCTTTCCAATGTTCTACAGCCTGTTTTGGCTCTAATACATCAGTTCGCCCCACCATTTCATTTAAGGTGCGGAATCCCAATTCGGCCATAATTTCCCGCACTTCCTGGGCGATAAATTTCATGAAATTCACCGTATATTCAGGATCCCCGATGAAATTCTTCCGTAATAACGGATCCTGGGTCGCTACCCCCGCCGGACAGGTATTAAGATGACAAACCCGCATCATAATACAGCCTAACGTCACCAGTGGCGCGGTCGAAAAACCGAATTCTTCGGCCCCCAATAGGGTCGCTACCACCACATCGCGGCCGGTTTTCATCTGGCCATCGGTTTCCACCGCAATGCGACTGCGAAGATTATTTAACACCAATGTTTGATGGGTTTCTGCTAGTCCCAACTCCCAAGGTAAACCCGCGTGTTTAATCGAGGTTTGGGGTGAGGCACCGGTCCCACCATCGAAACCAGAGATTAAAACCACGTCAGCGTGAGCTTTAGCGACTCCGGCGGCGATTGTACCAACTCCCACCTCAGAAACCAGTTTTACGCTCACTCTGGCCGCGCGATTGGCATTTTTTAGGTCATGAATCAACTCCGCTAGGTCTTCAATGGAGTAGATATCGTGGTGGGGTGGGGGAGAGATTAAACCAACTCCGGGGGTGGAGTGACGGACTTTGGCAATCCAAGGATAGACTTTTTTACCCGGTAATTGACCGCCTTCGCCCGGTTTTGCCCCCTGGGCCATCTTTATCTGCAATTCTCGCGCTTGGGAAAGGTAAAGACTGGTGACACCAAAACGGCCGGAAGCTACCTGTTTAATGGCACTATTTTTCGAGTCTCCCTGTTCATTTGTCCAAGTGTAGCGCTCGGAATCTTCGCCGCCTTCCCCGGTGTTAGACTTGCCACCGATACGATTCATGGCAATAGCGAGGGATTCGTGGGCCTCTTTGGAAATGGAACCGTAACTCATGGCCCCGGTTTTAAAGCGTTTCATAATCGCTTCAATCGGTTCCACTTCTTCGATGGGGATACTTTCCCGGTTTTTAAAGGTTAATAGTCCCCGCAGAGTGAAGAATTTTTGATTCTGTTGGTTGACCAGTTGGGAATACTGCTTAAAGAGGTCGTATTTGCCCAATTTTACCGCTTGTTGCAGGGTATGAATGGTTTCTGGGCTAAAAAGATGGGCTTCCCCGTCCTTACGCCATTGATATTCACCGCCAATATCGAGGGTATGCACATTAACATCCCGGTCGGGGAAAGCGTGGCCATGTCTGAGTAGGGATTCTTTGGCAATAATTGCTAAATCGGCCCCTTCAATGCGGGAAGCTGTCCAAGTAAAATAGCGATCGACTACCGATCGATTTAAGCCAATAGCCTCGAATATTTGCGCCCCACGGTAGCTTTGCAGGGTAGAAATGCCAATTTTAGAGGCCACTTTAATTACGCCCTTGGTGGCGGCTTTTATGTAGTTTTTACAGGCACTCTGGTGGTCAACTCCTACCAATAATCCTTCCTCGATCATACTGCCGAGGGTGGCAAAGGCTAGATAGGGATTAATCGCACCGCAACCATAACCGAGGAGAAGGGCGTAGTGATGCACTTCCCGGGGTTCGCCGGATTCCAGGACAAGGCCGACTCTGGTACGGGTTCCCTGCCGGATGAGGTGGTGGTGTAAACCGGCAACTGCCAGCAGTGAGGGAATCGGAGCGTGATTTTTATCGATACCTCGATCGCTTAAAATAATAATGCTCGCGCCCGCTAAAATTGCCTCGTCCACCTCTTGACAAATTGCCTCAATTGTGCTACGCATCCCCTCGACTCCCGAAGTGGGATCGAAGAGAATGGGAATAGTCACGGTTTTAAATTCGCTATTGCCCTGTAAACGCGCTAATTGGGCATTAGTGAGGATGGGAGAGTTAAGTTTAATCAGGTGACAGCTTTCTGGCTGCGGATCCAGGAGATTTCTCTCCGCACCGATAGTGGTGATGGGAGAGGTGATAATTTCTTCGCGAATCGAGTCAATCGGGGGGTTAGTGACTTGGGCGAATAACTGCTGAAAGTAATCATAAAGCAGTTTTGGGCGATCGGACAAGACGGCTAGGGGTGTATCGGAACCCATGGAACCCACTGCTTCCACTCCATCCCGGCCCATGGGGGCTAATAAAAGACGTAATTCCTCAAAAGTGTAACCGAAAGCGGTTTGCTGTTGAATTAGGGAAACAGCAGTTTCCGGTGGCGCAGTTTCCACCGCCGGTAAATCGTCCAAATTGACTAAATTTTCGTTTAACCACTGGCGATAGGGATGAGCTTTGGCAATAGCTTCTTTTATCTCCTCATCGGCCACGATACGACCTTCTTTCATATCCACAAGGAACATCCGGCCGGGTTGCAGACGACCTTTAAAAGCGACCCGTTCCGGTTCAATGGGTAAAACTCCCGCTTCCGATGCCATAATTACTAGGTCATCTTTGGTGACGTAGTAACGGGAAGGACGCAAACCATTGCGGTCTAACACTGCTCCCATCATCGTACCATCGGTAAAAGCGATCGAGGCCGGACCATCCCAGGGTTCCATCAAACAGGAATGGTATTCATAAAAGGCTTTTTTCTCATCACTCATCGATTCGTGGGCCGCCCAGGGTTCAGGAATCATCATCATGACAGCGTGAGGGAGAGAACGCCCCGATAAAACCATTAATTCTAGGGCATTATCAAAAATTAAGGAGTCACTACCCTCGATATTAATAACCGGCTGGATTTTTTTGATGTCTTCCCCGAATAAGGGTGAGGCAAACATCGACTGACGGGCGTGCATCCAGTTAATATTACCTCGCAGGGTATTAATTTCGCCATTGTGGGCAATATAACGGTAAGGGTGGGCGCGTTCCCAACTGGGGAAGGTATTGGTACTAAAACGGGAATGGACTAATCCTAAAGCACTTTGAAAGTCGGGGTCGTGTAAATCGGGAAAATAGTCACCCACCTGTACTGGCATTAATTGCCCTTTATAGACAATGGTACGACTAGAAATACTGCAAGGATACCAGTAACGATTAAAAGATTGACGATTAAGGTGGGAACGCTTGCGAATAACGTATAATTTGCGTTCAAAGGCCAGATCATCGCTTAAATTGGCATCGCGTTCGATGAAAACCTGTTCGATAAAGGGTTCGGTAGATTTGGCCGAATTGCCCAAACTAGAGTTATCCGTGGGAACATCACGCCAACCGAGAACTTTTAACCCCTCTTCGGCGGCGATTTTCTCGAATTCCTGGCGACTTTTCCCGCGAATTTCGGCATCAGGGGCCGTGTAGAGCATTCCTACCCCGTATTGTCCGGCTGCTGGTAAGGTAAAACCTAGATTGCTGGTCACTTTCCGGAAAAATAGGTCAGGGATTTGGCATAAAATACCCGCCCCATCTCCGGTATTTTTTTCCGCACCGCACGCGCCACGGTGATCGAGGTTTAGTAGAATTGTTAAGGCCTGTTCAACAATATCGTGGGACTTTTTCCCCGTTTTATGAACGATAAAACCGACACCACAAGCATCATGTTCAAATTGGGGATCGTATAGTCCTTGTTTCCGTGGAGTTTGATTGTTATTCATCTTGTCTAATAGCCTAGCAGTCTGGAAGGGAAGGGCCTAGAGGGTGAGCCAGAGTAGCGATTCTAGGTATATCAATTTTGTATCCAGACTGGACCTTCGGTCTTATATCTTAAGGAAATGTTTCGATGTGACAAGGGTTCCTTTATGCCGAAGAGATTATTCACGAATTTTTTAGCAGCGGATCGATTAAGTCGTCGGGAACGCGGTTATGCTCGATATAAGCGTTAATTTCCTCTAGATGGTCGCTGTAATAGGTCAACGCACTGAAAATCTGACTTAACGTCAGATGGGGCATTCCTAGGGGTATTTCTTCGGGAGCGACCCCCAGACGCCAAGTTTCGACGATGGCGCGGACGGGTGTACGCGTTCCTTTGATAATTGGTTCCCCGTGTAAAATCTCGTCGTCTCGAACGATATAGAGATATTCGGTCGCTTGAACCATCGCGGTTTTCTGGAGTGGATATCGTTTAGTTTATCGTATCGATCGAACCCCCGACTATTCCCCATAAATATCGGTTCGGTTACTTCAGCCACCCGATCTCACTTGCGGCGATTGTTTCGCTCTTTCTCGCCATTTTTTTGAATTTTCTGTGATTACCTCGCACATCGATCGGGCTTTTTCCGCCGCATCCCGTGCCATTTCCAGAATTTCCTCTAGTTCCCGTTCATTTAGTCCTGTTTCTTTTCCTTCCATCACCTTAAACCCTCCAAGCGATTTTTAACCTTATCAAAAATGTCGGGGTGAAGACCGAGCGGAGCAGTTTGATTGGGAAATTTCGATAATTACAAGAGGTCGTGACGTATTTTCCCGAGTACCCGCTTCAAAATCGCCAGATCCTCCCTACAAATCCGATAAATTTCCTCTGGATCGATGTCAAAATAATCGTGGGCGAGAATATTTCTGATTCCCTTAATCTCCGACCAAGGAATTTCCGGATAGCGATTCGCTAAACTCTCTGCCATTAGCCGATCGAGTCTTCTAATATTTTCACTAATCGCAATCAACATCATACTAATGCCATCCAATCGATCGAGTCCATCATCATCGGCGATGAAATCATCGGCTTTTTGAATCCGGGTAAATCGCCGCTCGATCCGGCGGATCGCCTCTTCAAGCTCTAGTAATAACTCGAATAGAAGCGATCGATCACACATAAATGGCCTCTCGATCGATCCGTGCCTTGAGGTAAGGATTCAGAGAATCCCGATAGCGGATCACGTCCACTTCCCGTCCGAATAGGTTCTCTAGTTCGGCTTTCAGTCTGACTCTTTTAAGCAGATCGGGGGGCATACATACCACTATATCTATATCGCTCGTCGGTCGGGTTTCCTCTCTGGCTACCGAGCCGAAAATGCCGATTCGATTGATCGCGTATCGTTCCGCTAGTTCGGGTTTCAGGGTTCGTAAACGTTCCAATATGTCGTTGGCAGTGATTTTATCTACCATCTGATTTATTCCCTTTGGTTAATTGTGCGATCGATCTCCCGATCCTGATCAAAGACTAAAACGGGCTGCCACAATCGCACAACCCGTTCCCAATCAATTTAATTTTTAGTCGGTCAAAATTACTTTTCTAGTTTCCGGCCTTTGCACAATAAACCCACCCCGGCAACGGAGAGTAAACCGAGAACCGTCGCTGGTTCGGGAACGGTGGTCAGGGAATAATTGGCGAGGACGAAGAGTTCAACAGTAGAACCGTAACTACCGTCGGAAGCGAACCCCGTAACCACGTTCCCCGCAATGTCGTTAGAGGTGCCAAAGCCGAATAGATCATTACAATTCGTGGTGTTACAAGCGATAAAATCTAGTCCCGATCCGTCTAAGGATAGCACCGCCTGACCCGTTAGACTACCACCAGAAAGGTTAAAAGCGTCAAAAGAACCTATGAACGGGAGGGCAGGAGCGGGAGAGCCGTTAAAGGTGGTATTACTGATAGAACTGACGAATACCCTGTTGTTATCTGGTTGCAGGGTTCCGTCCACCGTCGCAGTGATGGTTCCTAAGCTGGAGGTGTAGGAAAAGTTAAAAGTGGCGGCACTGGCAACCGGTGCGAGGGTGGCGGTGGCTACTGTGGCGAGGGCGACGGTTAGGGGTTTGTTGAAGTATTTTTTCAGGGACATATTCTGACTTGAATTTGTTTAAAATCTAGCCAAATCTTACCCCCCCCCCCGATTTTGTCAAGGTTGTTGCTATTTATATTTATTATGCTTTATCTAGCTATTGATTACTCGATTGGGGATTGAGGGCGATCTCCCAAGAGAGCGGCGAAGTGGTGCGCTTTTCTGGGGTGCGGGGAGCGATCGGTAAAATTGACATACACTATAATTATCAGAGCGATCGATGTTTATCTAAGTTAAAAACAACAATAAAACTAGCGATCGATGCGCGTGATCAGTAAAGTTAAATTAGGAGAGTTTTGGGAACGCCACTCGGACGCAGAAGAAGCTCTTACCGATTGGTATAACTTCGCTAGTAAGGCTAACTGGAAAAATTTAGTAGAGGTTCAAGGTCGCTTGCAGTATCAACCGAAACCGATTAATAACTCGCAAGAATACGAGCGATTTTTAAGCATAATTGAAGAGATGATGTCACGGGAGTTAAGCAATGACGAAGGAATATTATTCGATTTACTGGTGTTATTAGTGGAAGAATACGAGCGGAAACATTATCCGATCGCCCGAACAAATCCTACCGCTACGTTAGAATCTTTACTTGATGAATTCGATATCGATAGGGAGTGTCTTGTCGATATTTTCGGCGATCGGGATAGAGTAGAATCGGTGATAGGGGGGAAACAGGCGATCGCTCCTTCTCAAGCCGAGTCTCTAGCCGAATTTTTTAATCATTTAAGTGCGAAACTGGCGTTAAGCGCCCGTGATTTTCTCTTGTAGCCTTGCTTTTCCTTCGGGGACTGAGGGGGGAAGACCATATAACAAATCCTTACTTTCTTCATAGCTTTAGATTAATTAAGATAATGTTACAAAACTTTATGAAAAAGGCGTAGTATGATAATTTACGCCAGTAAAGCGAACACAATAAGGAGCAACACCCATAATGCAGTCGGCCGAGATGTTGCTGACAGTCCCCAAAGAGTATTTAAAAGCACCGGGGGGCTTCAACCCAAACGTTACCATGTTTTTCAGTGCCTTGAGCCTAATAACCCTATCTACCTGTGGCTATTGGCTATGGTCCTGGCCGGACTGGATTTGTTTTAGTGCTAATGTCCTCGCTTTACATTTATCGGGGACAGTTATCCACGATGCTTCTCATAATTCTGCCCATAGCAATCGGCTATTTAATGCTATTTTAGGTCATGGTAGTGCTTTAATGCTCGGTTTTGCCTTTCCGGTCTTCACTAGAGTCCATTTACAGCACCACGCGCACGTTAACGATCCCGAAAATGATCCGGATCATTTTGTCTCCACTGGTGGACCGTTGTGGATGATTGCGGCCAGATTTTTTTATCACGAAATCTTCTTTTTTAAGCGGCAACTCTGGCGAAAATACGAACTACTGGAATGGTTCCTCAGTCGTCTTTTTGTGGCTACCATAGTCATCGTCGCCTGTCAATACGGTTTTATCAGCTATGTGATGAATTTTTGGTTTGTTCCCGCTTTAGTGGTGGGAATTGCCCTCGGTTTATTTTTCGATTATCTCCCCCATCGTCCTTTCCAAGAGCGTAATCGTTGGAAAAATGCCCGAGTTTACCCCAGTCCCCTGTTAAATCTGCTGATTTTAGGGCAGAATTATCATCTCGTGCATCATCTTTGGCCGTCGATTCCCTGGTACAAATACCAACCGGCATACTATGCCACTAAACCGCTTTTAGACGCAAAAGACTGTGAACAGTCTTTGGGTTTACTGCAAGGTAAGAATTTCTGGAGTTTTCTCTACGATGTCTTCCTAGGTATTCGCTTTCACTCCCATTCTTCTAAAACTTCTTGATCTTATTTATCGTAATGATGAGGTACAAAGTTTTCATTTTAGGGAGTCGGTGGTCGATTTTATGAGAAACTCTCTATCTGTACTGGTTTTGTTGTCAACCTGATTTTTTGAAGGAGGATTTTATGAGTCAACATTGGGGAAAAGCCTTAATTTTAACAACAACTCTCTTGACAATTAACATCAATTATGCTAGGTCTTTAACCTTTGGTGAGGCCGTTGGTATTGGAGCGGGGGCCTTGTTAATCAACCGGGCGGTACAGGATAATAGACAACGTTATCGATTTGTGCCACCAGAGCAAGAATTTCAGCGCGGACTAGAGGACGGGTTTAACTTTGCCCGCTATGATAATCCGCGCAATTCCAGAGACTACGATGACGGTTTTATCGAGGGAAGAAGACGGCGGGAGTCGGGTTGGTCCAGTCCCAACCGGAGAAGTTAATTATTTTTTTGGTCTGCGTCCCACTTCGGCGGTTTCTTGAATGGAAAATATCCTCAATTTGCCGTCGATGGGAGCGACTTTAGCCACCGCTTCCGATGCAACTATATAGTTATCACCCTCGGTGTTGGTAATATTGACTACCCGCTCGCGAGTGATAATCGCCATCTCGTTATTAGCAAGAATATCCACGTCCCAATTCTCAGAAAGAACCTCTATACTTTTAATATTTTTGTAGGATTCCTCTAAAAATATTTTATGTTCCGTGATGCCATCTAACTCAAAAATTTCGGTACTAGCATCGGTTTTAATGGTCAATTGCGAGGAAATAAACGGGGCATAGTGTTTGAGGATTAGGGGGATATTTTTATCTTTAATGGCGGTTTCAATGTCTTGAATCATTGCTTTAATTTCCGCTTCACTGATTTTTTGTCCCCAATCGCGATTACCCGATTGTTTCACCGGCACTATCGAGGGATTAGCATGGACAAAAGGGGGGGAGATACCGGGGAGAAGGGATAAACCGAGCAATAGAACAATTAATTGGGGAGAACGCATAATTTAATAAACTTGGTAAATTCAACCCGAATCATAGCATTTTCTCGTTACCGAATAAATCCTCAAGGTGAAAGGGCTGCATCTCATAAGTAGTCGTGCAAAATAAATTTCCTAGTGAAGATGGGCAAAAGGCAGGAGGCAAGAGGTGGTTAGATATGTGTAATTAATTTTGCGGCTCTTCTAGGTTCTGTGTGATAAGTTTAACTTACATAGGATTGATCAGTCTTTGTGTCCTTTGTGTCTTTGTGGTTCGTTCCACCCCCTCGCTCTTGAGAATGTATCTTAGAATACATTTTGCCCACCAAACCTAAGAGAGCCATTTTGCTTAGGTACTTATAAATAGACTCCTCTTCCACGACCTTTATAGACTTTTTTATAACTAATCTTTTTCTCAATTTAGTATTCAAGATATCCAGTTAAACGATAACTTTTCAAGATTTATTGTATCTTCTTTTCTAAGACTTTCTCATCCTTACCTGGTCTTTTTTGGGCTCTTCGGTTTGTCTTATGCAAGGGACGGGATGATAGGAGATGAAACCCTTATAGGCTCTTCCGGTTTCTGTGTGGAAACGAAGCCTATACTGATAGTTTCTTCGGCAAAATAGTCGTAAAAGTCTTTCTCCGTCAACATTTCACGATTCCATAAGCAAAAATTATCACACAAAGTCGAGAAGAGCCGGGACGGGATGATAGGAGATGAAACCCTTATAGAGAAAGACATTGCTGCGATATTTGTCAATTGTTTTCGATCTAGAGCGAGCTAATCAATTAAGTCTCTTGTCAGATAAGGATTTAGTCGATTTATGCCACCCGATCGAACTATACCAAGTAACGAAGAACCGTGATCAGTGAACTGAAAACTCACATCTGATAACTGACTCCGGACTGCCGATTACTGATTTGACATTTGGGCGGTGATTACGGTGAGATCGATCGCCCTTTCCTCCCTTCTGATTCTTAGGGGTAAAGATTGACCGATCCAGGCTTTTTCCACCATTTCCTGTAACTCAGCGCCATCGCTAACCGGTTGATTATTAGCTTTAACAATCACATCCGCGCGACGGATCCCGGCTTTTTCGGCATAAAACTGGTCTTCGCTTAACCCGGTCTATCGATTGTGTAAAACCGTGTGGGTAGCAGGAATAGGATAGCCCGCTTCACCGAAGGATTCATAGATAACCTTATTAGTGTCAA
Source organism: Microcystis sp. M20BS1 (assembly GCF_020245305.1). NCBI lineage: Bacteria > Bacillati > Cyanobacteriota > Cyanophyceae > Chroococcales > Microcystaceae > Microcystis > Microcystis sp. M20BS1. The sequence continues at coordinate 15,939 of NZ_JADBUZ010000004.1, forward strand.
AATAGACCTGCCAATAGTTATCGTTACTGCAATAGGGACGTACTGCTAAGAGAAGTCCGGAGGGATTAAATTCTAAAATTTCCACATCGGGAGCGGGATCAGTCAAAACATTGGGGATACGGCTAATTTTATCCTTTAACAGAGCGATCGCTTCTGGGACATTTACCCCGTGACTTAATTGAGCGGTCAACTCCACACGACGATAGGGATTAGCGGAAAAATTTTGAATATTCCCAGAAAAAATGCTGTTATTGCCGACTACAGTTTTAATGTTGTCAGGAGTGTTAATAGTAGTGGCAAATAAACCCAATTCGTCCACCGTGCCAGTTATACCTCCCGCAGAGACAAAATCGCCCACCTTGAAGGGACGGAACATAACTAAAAAAGCCCCGGCGGCAAAATTGGCCAACAGCCCCCCCCAGGCAGCCCCGATCGCAATACCAGTAGCGGCTAAAAGTGCGGCAAAAGAAGTGGTTTCAACGCCAAAAAAGCCCAAAATCGCCACGATCAGGACAACTTGCAGGGCAATGAGGATGAAAGAAATGATATATCTAATGATGGTAGGATCGACGTTGCCCTTCGCCAAACTGGTTTTGAGCAGATTAACCGCTAGATTAATCAACCATTTACCGATAAACCAGAGTACGATCGCCCCGATTAATTTCGCCCCGAAGCTAATCGCTAAATCCCTGATAAAGTACATTTGATTGCTAACTTGAGCCGGATCCATAGTTATTATCCTCGCAAAGAAATAAAGCTAATTTACACACAGATTATAGGGGCGAGAGGAAAAACCGAGAACTCTCTCAAGGAAAAAAACCGATTTGGTGATGGGGAGTATTTTCAGTGAACAGTAAACAGTGAACTGAAAACTTACATCTGATAACTGATAACTGATAACTGATTACTGATTACTGATTACTGATTTGACATTTGGGCGGTGATTACGGTGAGATCGATCGCCCTTTCCCCCCTTCTGATTCTTAGGGGTAAAGATTGACCGATCCCGGCTTTTTCCACCATTTCCTGTAACTCAGCGCCATCGCTAACCGGTTGATTATTAGCTTTAACAATCACATCCGCGCGACGGATCCCGGCTTTTTCGGCGGGGGTATTGGGTAGGACTTTCACCACCAAAATTCCCGACACTTCCGGGACGATCATGGCAGAATTGGGGTTTTGATTATTAGCCCGGGCTAAATCGGGAGTTAGATTAACCATCTGCACACCGATATAGGGATGGGCCACCTTTTGACCTGATTCTAGGGTTGCTTGTAACTGTTTGGCCCGGTCGATGGGAATGGCAAAACCGATCCCCATGGCATCAGCACGAATCGCCGTATTGATGCCGATGACTTCCCCTTGGGCGTTGAGTAAAGGACCGCCGGAATTGCCGGGGTTAATAGCGGCATCGGTTTGGATAAAATCAATGCGTTTATCGGGAATACCCGCCTTAGCCGCCGAGCGCCCGATCGTGCTAATAATTCCTAAAGTTACCGTATTATCTAGACCGACGGGATTGCCTACTGCGATCGCCCAGTCCCCCACTTGTATGGATGCGGAATTGCCCAGGACGGCCACAGGTAATTTTTCCCCTTGGGGATTAATTTTCACCACGGCTAAATCAGTGATCTCATCAGTACCGCGTACTTCTCCCTTGAAGCTACGACCATCTTTTAAAGTTACCGTTACCTTATCGGCATTATCGACCACATGGGCATTAGTTAAGATTAAACCACTGCCATCGATAATAAAACCCGATCCCTGGCCCGCCACTCGCTGCTGGGTGGGAAGACGAAACTGTTCTCCAAAAAACTCCTGAAAAAAAGGATCATCAAAAAAGGGGCTATTGGGACGAGTAATGATCGCTTCGGTGTCAATTCGCACCACTGCCGCACCTGTGCGGGCCACTGCCTTAGCGACAAAACTTTCCGCCGTCATCTCCGGGGGAATTCTGGCCAGATCGGCGGCAGCAGTGGGCAGATTTTGAGCATTTACCGCCGCTAAACTGCTAAAACCGAGCATAACTCCCAGAAAAGTTGCCAAAGCGTGGGTAATAGTTCGCCGTAACCCTGTAGGAAGTTTCATACTTTGATCTCTGAATTCTGATGTTTTAACTGTTTCTGTCTATCGGTTGACAGACCGACTATTAAAAATCTAACAAATCGATCGCTCCGATTAAACCAATGACTTGACACCAAATCCGTCTGCTGGCGGATTTGGTGATGGTTTGCCGTTTACTAATCTCTGATCACTAGGGGCGATTGCAGGGTAATATTTAAATCTCGATCGGGGTTAACAGAGTATAACTGCGCGGAACTACCACCGACAATTCCCGCCGTCGGTAAACCCCATCCTGCAAGGGTTCCCACGGCTGCCCCCGCTAAGACATCGAGAACTTCGATCTTGCGATCGCCCGTAAGGGCAGCGATCGCTGTGGCTGCCCCCGCACCGGCGACGGTTCCCGCTAAGATATCTTGAGTTTTTGCCCCTTTACGCACGGTTTCAGTGGTAGTAATTAATCGCGAAGTGGCATTGAGGGGAATAGTGCGATTACCCCCATCGAGGCGAATTTCCTCGGCAATAAACCGCACACCTTGGCCCATCGCTTGTAAAGTACCCTTGACTTCACTTCCCGCTGCAATCACCACACTCCCATTCCGGTTACGAATATCTCTGGCTACGGTTAAAGTCAGAGGAATAACATCACTTTTAGAAACTAAAATTTTATCGGCTTTCTCGTAATTCAAAGGGATAACTGTTCCCGCCGGAATCGAGATTTGTTGAGCGATGAGACTTTGCCGATTAATATTACTTTGAGCGAGGACGGGAAAAGTGCCGGACGTGGAACCCATGAGCAGGGTAATCAGTAAGGCTGTACTGGCTCTGGTAACAGGATTGATAGACATAGCGGTTATCCTCTCAAAAAACAACAGTGAACTTTCTCTGTTTCTAGATTATTTTTTTCTGTCTGTCATGTCAGTCCCCTCCACAGGGAATTTTTTCCCTTTCTATAGGGAAAAAAGTAGAATGGCAGAATTTCTGCATTTTGTCCATCGACCGCAAAAGAGAGTCGAAAAGCCTAGAATGGTAAAAAACCTCGGATTGCCATCGTCTATGGAACTCGCTGCCGGAAAAATCCTTAGTCATCGCTACCAAATTATCCGTCAATTGGGAAAAGGGGGATTCGGACAGACTTTTTTGGCCTGCGATCGCCAGTTACCCAATCAAAATCGCTGTGTGATCAAACAATTTCAACCCCAGTGCCGGAATGCCGAAACTGTAGCCATCGCTAGACGACTCTTTGAAACCGAGGCGAAAATCCTGCAAGAATTGGGCAATCATCGCCATATTCCCCGTTTATTTGCTTATTTTGAGGAAAATGGGCAATTTTTCCTCGTGCAGGAATACATTGAAGGGGAAGATTTAGCCACAGAAATTACTGCCGGTGTCTATAGGCAAAATGAAGAGAAAGTAGTGGCTTTATTAATAGAAATTCTCTCAATTCTCGAATTTGTCCATCAGAAACAGGTGATCCATCGCGATGTTAATCCCTTCAATCTTATTCGTCGCAGCCAAGATGATCAATTGGTTTTAATTGATTTTGGTGCTGTCAAACAAATTAGCACTCAAGTAGTTAAAGAAGGTAAAACCGTTTCTACAGTCGCTATCGGTACCCCCGGTTATTTCCCCAGTGAACAGGCCCAAGGTTATCCCCGTTTTAGTAGCGATATCTATGCCACTGGTATGATTGGATTACAAGCTTTAACCGGTAAAGCTCCCCAAGATATTCCCTTGGATGCTCCCACGGGGGAAATTCTCTGGCAACATTTGGCCATGACTAGCGCCGAGTTTAGTGATGTTATCGATCGCATGATCCGCTATGATTTTCGTCAGCGTTATACCAGCGCCAGTGAAGCATTAATCGCTCTGAGAAAATTAGGAAAAATTCATCATCTCGATCCGAAAATTACCCAGGCAGTGAAATCTCAAAGTCAAGTTGCTCGTCAAGGGAAATCTTTGCTAACAAAAATCTTGTTTGTATCGGGGACAATTGGTTTAATAGCTGGTGCTTATCTGGGGTTTGACTATTGGCAAAATTCTCGTAATTCTCTTGGTTACTATCAACAAGGTCAGACTTTTTATCAACTCAAACGTTATACTGATGCCCTTAATTCCTATGGTCAAGCCTTAAAAATTAATCCCGATTATCTTGAGGCATTGCAAGGAAAAGCCGATGCTTTATTGGCTTTAAAAAGATACTCGGAAGCTTTAAATACCTACGAAAAAGCTATTCAAATTAACCCAGATTCCGCTTGGCAAGCTTGGCTCGGTCGCGGGGAAGCTTTAGATAAATTAGATAAAAATCAGGAGGCTTTAGAAAGTTTTGAGCGGGTCTTATCTCTTAATCCTGCCGCTAGTCAAGCTTGGCAAGGTAAAGCCGATATTTATCTAGAACTGCAACAATATTCCGCCGCCCAAAAAGCTCTTGACAAATTGTTAACTTTTCAGCAAAATGATGCCAAAATCTGGTATAAAAAAGGCTGGTCATTACAAAATCTTGAGGATTATGAAGGGGCAGTTAAAGCCTACGATCAGGCTCTAGCGATCGAGTCAGATAATGCCTTAATTTGGTATCAAAAAGGTAATAGTTTGTATCAATTAAATAAAATTAATAATGCTTTAGAAAGTTATAGCAAAGCCGGACAATTTAATCCCCAATTTTCCCAAGCTCACTATAGTCAAGGGATTATTCTGCAAAAATTAGGCCGCAATTCAGAAGCTTTGGAGGCATTTACTCAAGCAACTAAAGCCAATTCTAATTATTATCAAGCTTGGTTAAATCAAGGCGCATTACTTCATCAACTGGAAAGATTTCAAGAAGCGATCGCATCCTACGAAAAAGCTCGCCGTATTTCTTCCCGAAAATCTGAAGTTTTTATCGGTATCGGTAACGCTTGCTATCGTTTAGGCGACTATTCCCAAGCCATAACCGCCTATCAACAGGCGATTCAAAGACAAAAAGATAACCCCGAAACCTGGAAAAGTTTAGGCAATAGTTGGTTTAAACTCGGTCAATACGAGCGAGCGATTCAAGCTTATCAAGAATCACTTCGTTATCGTTCCAATGACCAAGAAGTGCAAACACAAAAACAACTGGCAGAAACTCGCTGGCAAGAACTTCAGCAATCTCCCCAAAACCCAACCCCGAAAGTGGATAGCGAGGAACCAGTTCCCTAACTTCCGCTCTTTTTTCAGATAGTGATGCAATTCAGACTTGAATTGGCCAACCTATTGCTATAACATATAATCAATTTGCAAGAGTTCTAATTATTCACTACCAGCTAATCAGCGATCGCTATTTTAGTTCAGTATAAAAATTCTGCGCTATCCATAGCGTGGTAGGAAATGGGAGTTAGAAGACAAAACAGGATAGACTTTTCTCTAGTCCGATCGATTTTGGTGGCCATGAAGGATTTATTGGCGATTTTTAGCAAGGAATTAAGCTCTTGGTTTCGGCGCTGTTGGTTAGCGATACTCTTAACCGGCAGGGTTTTTTACTTCCTATTCACGCGCAAACCCGATTGGCGCGTCACCCAAGAACAAATGGTGGCAGCCGGGCCTGCTTCCCTGATTATTGCCATGATCACGGCTGCGGTGATCGGGATGATCTTTACTATCCAAGTGGCCCGGGAGTTCCAAGCTTTGGGTGCTGGCAGTATGGTGGGGGGAATTTTGGCCCTTGCTCTCGGTCGGGAACTCTGTCCGATTATGATGGCGATCGTGGTAGCCGGTCGGGTAGGATCGGCTTTTGCGGCGGAAATCGGCACCATGAAGGTGACAGAGCAGATCGACGCACTCTATATGCTCAAAACCGATCCCGTGGAATATCTGGTGCTGCCTCGTTTAATTGCCTGTTGTCTGATGGTTCCCGCTTTGAGTATTATGGCGTTGCTGATCGGTTTAGGTAGCGGTTTGCTGGTCGGCCAAAGTTTATACGGGATTGCTAATTCAGTTTTTCTCGACTCGGTTCGCGGTTTCCTGCGCGTGGGAGACGTGCTGAGTGGACCGGTTAAAGGGTTGGTTTTTGGGGCTTTAATTGCGATTATCGGCTGTAATTGGGGTTTAACGACCGATGGCGGTGCTAAGGGAGTCGGCCAAGCTACGACCGCAGCCGTAGTCACTATGCTCTTAGCGATTTTTGTATCTAATCTGCTGATGACTTGGATCTTGTTCCAAGGATCTGGTAATAGTTCGGTTTTATTTGGACAGTAAAGTTAAAAACGCTCATTTTCTAGCCATTGCTCTAAATCCTCTACTGACTGGAAATCTAATAAGGCCTCTCCTAAGTTTTCTAAATTTTGGCTCTTCGGTTCGTGTTATGCAATGGACGGGAGTTATAAGGGATGGAACCCTTATAGAGAAAGGCATTTAGCAATTTTTGTCAATTGTTTTTTATCTAGAGCGAACTAATCAATTAAGTCTCTTGCCAGATAAGGATTTAGTCGATTTATGCCCCCCTATCGAACCATAACAAGTAACGAAGAGCCTTAATTTTTGTTATTTAGGGCTTGCTGAATAAATCTAAAAACCTTGTTGGATCAGACTTTTAGACTTTTTTTCCCTCAAAAAGTGCCGACCTTTGGAGTGATTGGGGGGAAAATTCAGGTACTTTTTCCCTGAAAATTAGCTAATTGACCCCCTGAAAATCGGTAAAACCCCACACCCCATACCCCATACCCCACACCCCACACCCTGCCCCTAGGAAAAGCTTTTTCAGCAAACCCTATTTAGTAGGAGAAAAGGGCGATCAATTGATCGCCCTTTTTTGTATATTTCAATTTACAGCAGTTATCCTCTAGGTTATACTTCATTTTTATGAGAAATGCCGTAACTGGTAACTGATCAATGATAACTGATAATTAACG